>CAZIXV010000089.1:0-12808 GCA_964543105.1 uncultured Steroidobacteraceae bacterium | reverse complement strand
AGCAGGTCCCAAGGGTATGGCTGTTCGCCATTTAAAGTGGTACGCGAGCTGGGTTCAGAACGTCGTGAGACAGTTCGGTCCCTATCTGCCGTGGGCGTTGGAAACTTGAGGGTGAGCTGTCCTTAGTACGAGAGGACCGGGATGGACGTATCTCTGGTGTTCCGGTTGTCACGCCAGTGGCACTGCCGGGTAGCTATATACGGACGGGATAAGCGCTGAAAGCATCTAAGCGCGAAGCCCCCCCCAAGATTAGGTTTCCCTGGGAGTTCAACTCCCCTAAAGGGCCGTCGCAGACTACGACGTTGATAGGCTGGGTGTGTACAGGCAGCAATGTCTTGAGCTAACCAGTACTAATTGCCCGTGAGGCTTGACCATATAACACCCAATGCGCTTGCCACGACATATGAGCGTGGGCGCAAGGTGAGGTGATCGTTCGTTGATTACTCAATGCGACAGTGCGTCGAACAACTTTCGAATTCAGGTGCGGTTGAAACCCGAAAGGGAATCGATCGCGACGTGAGCCAGTTTTCCTGGCGGCAATAGCAAGCGGGAACCACCCGATCCCATCTCGAACTCGGAAGTGAAAACGCTGTGCGCCGATGGTAGTGTGCCCTGCGGGCATGCAAGAGTAGGTCACTGCCAGGATCTTAATTAGGAGAAGATTGGTCGCTTTAAGCGCGGTCTTCGGCCAGGTCGAGAAGCCCCAGCGGGTTATCCGCTGGGGCTTTTTGCGCTTCTGGCTCGGCAAGGTGGAGGGGTTTTCGGATGAACGCTCTGGAACGAAGGCGACTCGCTCGTTCACAAATCATCGATCTGGTAACCAGAACCTCCGTGGGCGGGTCGCGTCTCCAGCGCGAAGAGGCTGCCAAGGAATTGCGCAAGCGTATGGCCAAGAATAAGTACGGAGCGCGTCCGGTCGAATCGATCTCCTATCCTCAGACCCGCGCGAGCTAACAGCGACCGCCTCATACCTCGGTTGCCGGTCGCAAATTCGCCTCCTATTGGTTGCTGCGTTGGGTAACCAACGAGCGCTTTGTGAGTTGGGCGTCCGGTATCTGTGTTCGATAGCCAGTTTCGCCGAAGTTCGCGTCAGTGTTTAAGCACTGGCGAAAGCTCAGTGAAAATCTCGCGAATTCCTCGGGATCATCCGCACCCATTGCGTCATATCTTCAATCTCGTCCGCGACGACCTGCGCGACGCCTTCATCATTTTGCAAGCGTCCTCTCACCAGCATCAGATTAGTTTGCAGGATTTTGTGGCGGTACTTATCGAACACATCGGGCCATAAGATGATGTTGTTGATGCCTGTTTCGTCTTCGAGTGACGCGAAAATGACACCACGCGCAGTTTGTGGGTGCTGCAAATGGGTCACCAGGCCGCACACTCGCACAATACTTCCGTTGGCAGCGGCATCGAGTTGACTGCGAGGAAGTACGCCTAATTCATCAAGCTTTGTGCGCAAGAGCGCCAGTGGATGTCGGCCGGTCGTTAAACGCATCTTTGAATAATCGCGCACCATGTCTTCCCACTCGCTCGAGGTCGGGAGTTGCACTTGTCGTTCGGCGCTCGAGGCACCGGATACGAGGCTCGGACGATGATCGGTACCCCAGACATCCCACAATGCGACGTTGCGATGTTCCGCTAGGCTGCGCAGTGCGCCGCTCATGGCGAGTGCATGCGTCGCACGCCGCGGCAGTTTGGCGCGATAAGCGAGATCGACAATGGATTGAAAGCGTTCTCCATCTCTCGCCGTGACGATGTTCTGTACCTCGTTTTTACGCAGAGCTCGCACGAGCCGCATTCCTAGACGGATCGCGAATCGAGACTTCGTGCTCGAAGCTGTCGAACTCGGCTCCAAGGTGCAGTCCCAATTGCTCGTCGTCACGTCCACTGGGAGGATTTCGACGCCTTGGCGTTTTGCCTGTTCCAATAGTTGCGCAGGTTGATAAAAGCCCATCGGCTGGCTGTTGATCATGGCGGCGAAGAACGCCGCGGGCCGGTGGCATTTCAACCAACTCGATTTGTATGCAAGCAATGCGAAAGAGGCTGAGTGTGATTCCGGGAAACCGTATTCGCCAAAACCTTCGATTTGTTTGCAAATCTGTTCCGCGAAGCTATCCGAGTAACCTTTAGCTTTCATGCGTTCCATGAGCTTGTGCTTATGGATATGCATCTCTCCGCTACGTTTCCATGCACCCATTGCGCGTCGCAGTTCGTCGGCTTCACCAGGCGTAAAGTCGGCGGCTTTCATGGCGATCTGCATGACCTGCTCCTGGAAGATCGATACGCCCAAAGTCTTTTCCAGAATGGGGCGCAGATCTTCGCTGGGATATTCGATCTCGGATGTCCGTCCCTGCTGTACCAGCTTTCGCCGCTGCAGAAAGGGGTGCACCATCCCACCTTGAATCGGTCCCGGACGCACAATCGCAATCTGAATAACTAGATCGTAGAACTCCTTTGGCTTCAAACGCGGCAGCATCGTCATTTGCGCGCGTGACTCGATCTGGAATACGCCGATCGTGTCGGCTGCTTGGATCATTTTGTATGTATCCGGATCTTCGTTTTCGATGTGCTCCATCCGAGTGGGCCAGCCTTCGCTCGTCGCAATGAGTTCGAAGGTTCTGCGCATGGCAGTGAGCATTCCGAGCGCGAGCACGTCGACTTTGAGCAAGCCAAGCGACTCGAGATCGTTTTTGTCCCATTGGATGATTGTGCGGTCTGGCATCGCAGCGTTCTCCATCGGCACGAGCGTGCTGATGGGTTCTTCGGAGATGACGAAACCGCCGACATGCTGAGAAAGATGCCGCGGGAAATGTTTGAGCTCGCTCACGAGAAAGCAGAGCCTTCTGACGATCTCGCTCTCGAGCTGCAATCCTAGCTTCTGAAGGTTTTCTTCGAAGACTTCCCAGTTATCCCAGTATGCATGCGATTTAGCGATGCGATCAATGATGTCTAACGGAAGTCCAAGCGCTTTGCCGACATCGCGTACGGCACTGCGCGTCTGATACGTGATGACGGTGGCGGCGAGTGCTGCACGGTTGCGTCCGTACTTGTCATACACATACTGAATGACTTCTTCGCGCCGCTCGTGTTCGAAATCAACATCAATGTCTGGCGGCTCATTACGCTCCTTGCTCAAGAATCGCTCGAACAAGGTATTGATCTGATCTGGATTCACTTCGGTGATGCCAAGCGCAAAACACACGACGGAGTTGGCTGCAGAGCCGCGGCCTTGACACAGAATGCCGAGCTTGTCTCGCGCATGCGCGACGATGTCGTGAACTGTCAAGAAAAAGTGCTCGTATTTGAACTCCTCGATGAAGGTGAGCTCTTTTTCGATGATTGCCTGGACTCGAGCAGAGCAGCCGGCTGGCCAACGCTTGCGAACGCCAATCTCGACGAGATCTCGAAGGTAGCGAATCGCGCTCATTCCGGCAGGAACGAGCTCGTGCGGATAGTTGTACTTCAAGCTGCTCAACGTGAACGTGCAGCGATCTGCAATGCGTACGGTTTGTTCGAGTAACTCAGGTGGATAGAGTTCGTTCAGTTGCTCCATCGGGCGCAGATATCGCTCTCCATTCGGATGCAGCTTGTGGCCTGCTTGTGCGACTGTGCAGCCATGCCGAATCGCCGTCACCACATCTTGCAGCGCTCGTCGTTGGTGAGCATGCATGTGAACGTCGCCGGCGGCAGTCAACGGAATCGATGCGGATTTCCCGAGACGACGTAACTCGCAAAGCTTCTGCTCATCGTTCGCTGCGCGATGCAGTTCAACAGCAATCCAACCGCGATCGCCGAACACCTTCTTGAACCACATCGCTTGGGAAAAGGTCGGCGTGGCAGGCGGGACCCATAACGCGAGACATTCCTCTAATCCTGTTTCGAACTGCGAGCGATTAAGGTTGTAACGCCCTTTCGGGCTGTCACGACGTGCGCGTGTGATGAGTGTGCAAATTTGTGCGTAGGCTGCCTGCGTGGGTGCGAGTAGCACCACATGAAAATCATCAACGGTGCGAAACTCAGTGCCAACGATCAATTTTAAATTGCAGGTTTTGGCAGCTTCATGAGCACGCACGACACCCGTCATTGAGCATTCGTCGGTCAGAGCGAGTGCGGAATACCCAAGGCGAGCTGCTTCTTGGACGAGTTCACCAGGGTGCGAGGCACCCCGCAGGAAACTGAAGTTGCTAATGCAATGCAACTCGGCATAGGACGCTCGATGATCAACGGTTGATGATTGCGAGCCAGAGAGCGTCCCGCGCTTATCGGCGTTCGAGCCGGGGATCGAGTCGTCTACTTGATGTCTCACGACCAATACCCATGCAAATACCAATTCGAATCAGTGAGATCTTTGAAGACCCACAGCTGCATGCCTTCGTTCGTGCGTAGCACGTAGTAATCGCGTTGTACGTCACGGTCGTCCCACCAGCCGCTTTCGATGCGTTCGGGTTTACCGTCGATTGGAAGGTTCGAGTTCTGCATTGGCTTTGGCTCGGGTAACAGCCACAACGGACGAGGTGGGAATGCCAGTGAGCGCCGTTTCTCCCCGTAATCAAGGGTTTTCCAGCTTGCCTCGGGGCGATGATCGGCAACGGTGCCGACCGTATAGATGTGCTCATCGCCCAGCCGCGCCGCCATACGATCGAGCGTATGCGAGAGCGTTTCAGCTTGTTGAACCGTGCCGTTGAGTAGATCGGTTTGCAGTTCCGTGGGATCGACGAACTCATCGGCATGAAGATGCAATTCAGTGGTAGGCGCAGGCAGTTCGATACGTTCAAATTGTTCGCGAACCAAAGACAAGAAATGCTCGGCATTGCGCTGCGGTGTGGACATGCCGATTCGCAATTCACTTGCTGCACATTCACGATGCGAAAGCTTCAGAATAAAGCGTTGGACTGAGGTATCTCGCGCGATCAGAAAGCCGGCGAACTCGCGCAGCATGCGTTGAACGGGAAACAGTAGAGCTTCCGTATTACCAATCGAAAAGCCAAACTCGAACCTGGCGGTGTAGTTGGGCGGTAGTTTGAACGTCTCGCGTGGATCGGGCGCCGCACCGACGAGACGATCCAAATAGCCGCTTGTTTGAGTGCCAAAGCGCCGTGCAATGGTGTCGCGCGGCAAGTCGAGCGCGGCACCAATCGTGCGAATCCCTACCGTGTGCAATTGCTGCGTAATCGAAGGCGCCAATGCCAATTGTGTAATCGCCAACGACTGGATACGCGCACACAGCGCTTGCGTCGTCGTCAAAGCGACTCGAATGTTCGAGCGCGCCAGTAATGCTGCGCCTTCCAATGTCGGGCCGATGCCCAATTGATACGAATAGCGAAGCGCTTTCAGCTCGGCTTCGAATTTCTCGATCAATTTACGAAAGCCGCCAAATAACTTCAGACTGGCGCCGATTTCGAGCCATAGCGCGGAGGTGCGAGCCTCGCTCAATTCTTGCGGTGCTTCACCGAGAATCACTGTGCTTGAAAATTGATAGCTCCAAGCAGCGAGCCGTTCTAAAGCGGCTCTTTCGGCGGCACGCTTGCGCTCGAGCATCGTGAAACCATCGCGAATGGCAAGCGCTGCGGTGTAGCTCATGCCGAGGCGCAAATGGCCACGTTCAGCTGCGGGATTGCAGCACACGATCCAACGCGAATTCGCTTCGCAATCGGTTACGACGACGAGCTCATCGCTTTCATCCAGACGCAAAGCTTCGAGAGGCAACTGGGGTAGGGAAGTGCACAGCCACAACATGACGCAGCAGCTGGCTAAGAAGCATGAAGAGCGGATGACCCATCAGCATCGCTATCACGTTCGAGTGAGAGCGAAGTGACGGGTGTGCGCAAATGCAAGATTTGTCCGCTGCGAATGCCGCGGCACTTCAAAACCTCGATTTGAAGATTACCGTCGGCATGGCTTTGCAGTTTGAAACGCATGGCCGCAGGCGAAGCTTCGAGCGCCGCGGTCGGCGATCGATAAACAAAGCCGACGCTGCGACCGGCTTCTGCTGCTAATTGCAAACGCCGGATTTCGCGATCCTTGATCGCGCTCGGCCAGGCGACGACCGCGCCGAATGATTTACAGCGCAACGCTTGCTCGAATGTCCACAATGCATCGATGTTCTTTTCCGCATTCACGATGATCAAGCGTTCGAGGCGAACGCCGTGTCGTTCAAGTGCGGGTGCGAAAGGGATGAAAGGCGGGGAAATGAACGCGATGTGATTATCTGCGTTCGAAATACGCGCCAACGCAGGGATCAGTAAACGTAACTCGCCGATGCCGACCTGCGTAGGCATGAGTTCGACGATCGTGCCTGATTGCCAGCCCGCATGCGGCAAGATCGCATCGAGCGAGCTGTGGCCGGTGGCATGCACCGCGGGCGAAGCAATCCCTTCGCGGCGACACAAGCGCGCAAGCTGCTCCAACGTTTCGGCACGATTGAGCACGATGCTGCGTCAAAGCGTCTTCATCCCTGCGCGAATGATGCCCACGGCCAATCCTTCGATCGTGAGAGCGTGCTTGTTCAAATCGATTTCGATTGGCCGGTACGCTGGATTTGCCGGCTCCAGCCGCACGCGCTGGCCTTTACGATGGAAGTATTTAACGGTTGCTTCATCGTCGATGCGTGCGACGACGATCTGACCATTACGAACTTCGTTCGTTTGATGCACGGCGAGAAGATCGCGATCCAGAATATCTGCGTCTTGCATGCTGTCGCCGCGTACCCGCAAAAGAAAATCGGCGCGTGGTTTGAACAAAGTCGGGTCGACGTGAACGCGATCTTCGATATTGCCGGTAGCGAGAATCGGAGTGCCCGCTGCAATGCGTCCCAATAAAGGCAAGCCCGGCTCCGCCTTGATGTTGGGTACGCTTGCCGAATCCATGGAGGCTTCAGGCAAGCGTATGCCTCGCGAAATGCCAGGGATCAAATCGATCGCACCTTTCATTTGCAGAGCGCGGAGATGTTGATCGATGCCTTGGCGATTCTTCAGGCCTAGTCCGTCGGCAATTTCTCCACGAGTTGGTGGAAGCCCGCGCGCTTCCATGAAGCGTTGAATGAACTTCAATACTTCTAATTGCTTAGGACTGAGGAGTTGCGACGGAGATGCCATGCGAACCGAATACCAGACAAGTGTATGGTATCGAGTTTAGGCACGATCCCAGGCTCCAGCAAGCGGTAAAAACCTGATCGATTGAGTCGGGGATCGCGCACGTGAAGCACGCTCGCCTGCCTTACGCAGAACCCATGGCGTCAATGAATAGGAGCAGCCCTCGCCGGCGCAGGCGAGGGCCTCAACGATCGAATGCGTCGACTTAGAGAGCTTAGAAAGGCTGCGGGCCGGCCGCGGCCGGTGTTAGCGCGGTCGGCACGAACGCCAGCTTGGATTTCTCTTCCTCTTCCTCGCGAGCGTAGCTGTTCAACTTGTTGTACAGCGTCTTGAGACTGCAACCCAGCACATTCGCCGCGCGTCGCTTATCACCCTGACAAAACTCGAGCGTGTTCTCGATCAACCAGCGCTCCGCTTGATCGAGCCGAGAACCCAGCGGGATATGCAACCCTGGCGGCCGCGCAGGAGCGGCAACCTCTTGTTGAAACGGTTGCACGGCCACCGGCAACGAGACGTCCAGAACATCATCGGCAAGAATGAAGCTGCGCTCGATGGTGTTTTTGAGTTCACGCACATTGCCGCTCCAACGTGAGTTGCAGAGCGTATCGATGAAGGCCGGTGCGAACCGTTTGTTCGTTCCAGCGGCCTTGTTCAACGCGCTAAGGAAATTCTCGGCAAGCAACGGCACATCGGCGATGCGTTCGCGAAGTGGAGGAACGTGTAGCGGAAACACCGCCAAGCGATACATCAAATCCTCACGCAGCTGCTTGCTGGCAGTCGCCTCCATGAGATTGCGATTTGTTGCGGCGACGACACGCACGTCGGTTTTGATCTCGTGTGTGCCACCAACGCGATAGAAGCGACCCGTCTCCAAGACTCGGAGCAAACGGGTTTGCATGTCTAGCGGCATCTCGGTGACTTCATCAAGAAATAGCGTGCCGCCCGTGGCTCGCTCGAAGACGCCTGCGTGCGAGCGCGACGCGCCAGTGAAGCTGCCTTTTTCGTAGCCGAACAATTCTGCTTCGATCAAGGATGCGGGGATAGAACCGCAGTTAATCGCGACAAAGGGCCCGTGCGCGCGATGGCTCAAGAGGTGGAGGCATTCCGTCACCACCTCTTTGCCGACACCACTTTCGCCCATGATCATTACAGTGGCTTCGGTGGGCGCTACACGTTTGATGAGGGCGAATAGTTGGCGCATCGCCGTGGAGACGCCGAGTAGGTTGCCCAAACCGCATTCGTGTTCTGCAATGGTCACTGTTTTGATTTCCCGATGTGTTGGATTTATGAGATGAGCTGAAAATAGTTCAAAGGCCCCACAAGTTCCGTTGTAAGGACTTATTCGCAAAAACCTCATATGGAGCCAACGAAGTCCTCAGCACGCGAAATCCTGTAGGACGAATCTCATAGCGCGTTTTTTCATAGCGCGAATTTTCAAATTCGCCCGCGACCGTTGCCCGCCAACGACGCCTTCGCGCATGCGCAAAAATCCGTGGCATAGAACTTGCCGTTCTCTTCGCAAATTCGTCACTAAAGCGAAACTGCGGAGTGCTCAATGTCGCTGCAATTAGATGCCATTCGACTCAATAAACAATTCAGCCGCGATGTGTGGCTGGAGGAAGGTTCCGAACCCGCGATTGCGTCGGTCGCGTCGCAACGCTCGATCAGCGTTTTCGGTCTGGGTTATGTGGGAGCTGTTTCGCTCGCCTGTCTGGCCCGGGATGGGCACACCGTCGTAGGTGTCGACATCGATCAGTCGAAACTCGATCTGGTGCGAAGTGGTCGTTCGCCGATCATCGAACAAGGCATGCAGGAACTGATGAGCGCCGTCGTCGCAGGCGGCGGCGTGACGGTCACAGATTCATTGCGCAGCGCCATTCTCTCCACTGATATCTCATTCATTTGCGTGGGAACGCCGCCACAAGCGAACGGCAATCAGGACCTCTCGGCGATGCTGCGTCTCGTGGAGGAGATCGGGAAAGTGCTGCCAGAAAAGCAGACGCGCCATCTCATCGTGATCCGTTCCACCGTCAAACCCGGCACGATCAACGGCCTCATCAAGCCGGCGCTCGAGCAGCATTCCGGCCTGCGTGCAGGGGTGGATTTCAGCCTCTGTTTCCAACCTGAGTTCCTGCGCGAGGGCACGTCCATCGCCGACTACGACAATCCGCCTTTTACGGTCGTGGGTATCGACGGCGATGATTTCGCTCTGGAAGAGCTGCGGGTCGTATTCGGGCATTTGCCTTGCGAACTGGTCCGTACCTCGATCAGCACGGCCGAAATGCTCAAGTACGCTTGCAATGCTTTCCATGCGGTGAAAGTAACCTTTGCAAACGAGATCGGTCGTCTCTGCCAAGCGGCGGATGTCGATTCGCACGAAGTCATGAAGTTCGTGTGCATGGATCGGCAATTGAATATTTCACCCGCCTATTTGCGTCCGGGGTTTGCCTTCGGTGGCTCATGTCTGCCGAAAGACCTCAACGCACTGTTGTATCTGGCGAAGACCAGTGACGTCGAATTGCCGATGCTAGGCAATGTGCTCGCAAGCAATCGCAAGCACATCGATCACGCGATCTCGCAAGTACTCGAAACGGGTAAGCGCCGAATCGGCATTGTCGGCTTGAGCTTCAAGTCCGGTACCGACGACCTGCGCGAAAGCCCGATGGTGTCGATGGTCGAACACTTCATCGGCAAAGGCCTCGAGGTGTGTATTTATGATCCTGCGGTCAGCATTGCGCGCCTCATCGGTGCGAATCGACGCTTCATTGAAGAGAGCATTCCGCATATTGCCTCGTTGATGACGACGGATATCAAGACGCTCATCGACGGTAGCGATGTGCTGGTCGTTGCGCAGAAGTCAGCCGAGGTCACAGAAGCGTTGGCGAACACTCGCGAAGAGCAGCTGGTCCTCGATCTGGCGCAACTACCCGATCGCCGCGCTGGCGCGGCGCAGTACCGGGGAGTGTGCTGGTAATGACACCCGCTTCGCGCGACCCGCACGAGACCTCATCGCCTGCGCCGTCCGCACCTCCCGACTCGAAGACCAAGGCGAGAGCACGCCAGCGCGTGCTTATCATCGTCGAGAACCTCCCATGTCCGTTCGACAGGCGCGTGTGGCAGGAAGCTCGCACGCTGCACGCTGCCGGCTACGTGGTCTCGATCATCTGCCCGAAGGGGCCCGGCTGCGAGCGCAGTTTCGAGCAGATCGATGGCATTGCAATCTATCGGCACGCTCAGCCGTTCGAGGCGAGCGGGCCGTTGGGATATTTCGCGGAGTACACATGGGCGTTGCTCGCGGAGTTCTGGCTGTCGCTGAAGGTGCTGATCGCCGGCCGCGGTTTCGATGTGATTCAGGCGTGTAACCCGCCCGATACGATCTTCTTGATTGGAGGGTTCTACAAACTTTTCGGTAAGAAGTTCATTTTCGATCATCACGACATCAACCCCGAACTCTATTTGGCGAAATTCGGCCGGCGCGATTTTTTTTATCGGCTGTTGCTGGCGCTCGAGCGCTGGACCTTCAAGACAGCGAACGTCTGTATCGCGACGAACGAATCGTACCGGCGCATCGCGATCGAGCGCGGTGGTGTGCATCCCTCGCGGGTCTTCGTCGTGCGTAGTGGCCCCGACCTGCGGCGCTTGAAGATCTTGCCGCCCACGCCTGAGTTGAAGCACGGGCGGCGCTATCTCGTCGGCTACGTGGGGGTGATGGGACGACAGGAAGGCATCGACGGCCTGCTCACGGCCGTGCGCCACATCGTGCATACGGTCGGCCGCACGGACATTCATTTCGGGCTGGTCGGCGGTGGCACCTCGTTGAACGAAGCGAAGGCGCTCGCACGCGAATTGAACGTCGAAGACTACGTGACCTTCACGGGCCGTGTGCCCGATGCGGACTTGCTCGCGATGCTCAACACCGCCGATATCTGCGTGAATCCAGATGTCGCGAACGAGATGAACGACAAGTCGACGATGAACAAGATCATGGAGTACATGGCGCTGGGCAAGCCGATCGTGCAATACGACCTGACGGAAGGTCGCGTATCGGCGCAGGACGCATCGCTCTATGCCAAGTGCAACGACCCGATCGATCTTGCAGAGAAAATGCTGACGCTGTTGGACGATGCAGCCATGCGCCAGCGCATGGGCGAGATCGGCCGCGAGCGGGTACGCACAGTGCTCGCATGGGAGCACGAGGCGCCGCGTCTATTGGCGGCCTATGAGGCCGTCGAAATGGCAGGCGCTGAAAAACTTGCCTATGAGTGAAGAAATTTCGCAGCCGAACAAGAGCGGCACTACGCAAGACCTGTTGCTCTCGGGTCGGCCCGAAATTTGCTAAACATAATGCAGTGGTTCAAACGGACTGACCGAATGATTTCTTCGAGCGCGTTTTGGCCGATCGACAATCGAGGTGTACGTCGTGCGTTACGCCGTACTGGCCGCAAGCTTTGATGGCACGCTCGTGCGTGCGGGTCGCTGCGATCAGCGCAGCATCCACGCGCTTCATGCGCTTGCCGCTTCCGGACGCAAACTCATTCTCACCACCTCGCGTGAATTACGCGAAGTGCTCGACATCTTCCCCGAGGCAAGGCTGTTCGATTACCTCGTCGCGGAGAATGGCGCTGTGGTGCACTGTCCTGCAGCGCGCGAGTCCGCGATTCTCGCGCATGCGCCATCGGAAACGCTGATCCACGAACTGCGTCGGCGCAATGTCGAGCCGCTGCGCGTCGGCAGCGTGATCGTGACGACGGATTGCGGGCATCGCGCGATCCTCGAAGACGCCGTCCTGCGGCTGCGGCTGGATTGCCATCTCGTGAACAATGGCGAGACGGTTTCAGTGTTACCGACCGGTTTGAGTAAAGCGACCGGTGTCGCGTTCGCGCTGGATGGATTGGGACTTTCGCATCACAACCTTGTCGCCGTCGGCGATTCAGAAAACGACTTGGCATTGTTCGATCTGGCGGAGCACAGCGCGGCGGTTGCCAATGCATCTGCAGCGATCAAGCAAGCGGCGGATCGAGTGACACGCGCGGCGTACGCCGACGGCGTTCATGAGCTGGCTGCCGAGTTGCTTGCGAATGATCTGACCGGCGCGCCAACGCGGCGTCACATCACTTTGGGTTTGCGCAGCGCTCAGCAGCCGGTGAGATTGCCCCCTGGTCGCCGCTCGATCCTTGTCACCGGGCCTGCAGCCAGTGGTAAGGCGTACGTGTGCCGCCGCATGCTCGATCAGTATCTCAACCAGCAGTACCAGTGCTGTGTCGTCGGCGGTGCGCGCACTGCGACAGCATTCATCGAGCATGGCACTGTGGTGAGCCGGGGAGATGCATTCGAAGCTCCCAGCCTGACCGACATCACCGCCGTGCTGGAACATCCGGCCCACAGTGTCCTTGCCAATCTCGCAGCGGTGCGATGTCCGGATCGCTCACGTTTCACGGCAGAACTGCTCGAGCGGCTCGAAGTTTTGAACGCACGATGCGGCCGGCCGCACGTGGTCGTACTGGACTGCACGGAGGGCGTATTGAATGGCGACGTCGCCGCACGCTTGAGCGAAATGAATAGCGCGATGCGCGTGCTGGTGATCGAAAGCCCGGACCAGTTGCCGCGCGAAGCACTGAACGCAGTAGACATCGTCATCGCGCTAGGCGATCGGGCAGCCCGTGCTGTTTCCTTGCTCGGCGGGACGACGCCCGCGCTCGATGTGAACATCGAAC
>CAZIXV010000088.1:0-12926 GCA_964543105.1 uncultured Steroidobacteraceae bacterium | reverse complement strand
TAGCGGGGGAGGGTTAGGGAGGGGGCTCTGGCTAGCTGACCAGCAAGCTAGCTGGCTAGCCGGCTGGTCAGAAAAGCCCCCACCCTGCCCTCCCCCGCTGCCGCAGGGGAGGGAATCAGTCTGGCTGTTGCCTGTTGCATGTTGCCTATTGCCTATTGCCTGTGCCTGTTGCCTGTTGCCCATCACCGGTTGCCCGTCGCCCGCCACGACATAACCTTGTCTTCTCAACCGTCGTCTCCCTAAAGCGACGTTGTCGCTTGACTGCGCATCGCACGTTGTCGAAGATCCGCTCCGAGTGCCAAAGGCAAACTCGCTGAAAGGCGAGGACGCAAAGCTTCCGGTCTAAAGGATGTATTCCTAAGACAGCGGGGTCGCCACCAGCGCAGCATCAGCTGCGGCCTCAGTTCCACCGGACGTCAGTCCACCCGCGAACTGAACCTGGATCGAACGCGCGCATCGCGCGTCACCCTGCTCGAAGTTTTGCTTGGCAATTTGCCAAGGCGTCGACGGTTCGTCGCGCGACATCGAGTCGTTGCTTACATGAGGAAGTGGGCGTGGAACAGAACACGAGCAAGGTACTGGCTGCTGACGCGGACCGCGCCGCACCGTTCATGCATCCGAGCGATGCCAACAGCGCACCCGGCACCTCACTGTTCGTGATCAACTTGTGCGCATCGATGGCTCCCATCGCCAACGTTGCGAAATCACTGCCCGGCCTCGAAGCCTATCGCCTGTATCAGGTCACGCGACGCGAGGACGGGCGCACGCGCTATCGCCTGCGTCTGGGTTTCTTTACCAGCGAAGCGGATGCCGAAGCCATCCTCGTCAATGTGCGCGAAACCTATCCCACCGCATTCACCGCATGCTTGGGAGATGAAGATGCGAAGTTCGCGCGCAATTTCACGCCGCAACCTTCGCCGCCACCCAAGATTCAAATCGTCGACACCCACACACCCACGGCGGTCGTCACACCCAAGCCTGCTTCTGCCTCGCAACCCGCCAAGGCGGCGGCGCAAGCGACTACTGTTGCTCCAGCAACGAAACCCAACACATCCTCCATAGCGAGCACCCAGCAGAGTCAACCGGCGCACAGCGCCGCGAGCAAGACGCCCGCGAAGGCTGCGCCAGCCAAACCGGTAACGGCTGCACCGATGCCGCCGGTCGCCAAATCTGCAGCCGGTGACATCAACGAAATCGAACTGAGTTGGGATCCGCCCGCACCGACTGCGCCGGCTTCGCCCGCGTCTGACACGATGACCGCAACGTCCGCGCGCGTCACCACCGAAAAAGCGACGCAACTGCCAAGGCCACCGGCCGCCGCCGGCAAAGCGACACCGCCAGCACCAAGCGCGATCAAGCCGCCCTCGCCCGCACCGATCGAACTCACCCTCGAACAGGATCCTGCGCCTGCGCCGCAAGCGCCTGCGCCTGTTGCCGGGGACGAGCCCTTCCGTGTGGGTCGTGGCATCGACATCCCAGCTACAAGCCTGACGCTCGAAACCGCACCAACGCCGCAGTCACCTGCTGCAGCAAGTGCACAGCCGAAGAAAACCGCCGCACCGGCTACCGCAACCGCGAAGACGCCGCCGCTGTCGACGGCGGCGGAAATGTCGAGACTCAAAGCGGCGCACGCGAGCGCGTCCGCAACGGTCAAGGCCGCCGTCATGCCGGGTGCTCAGATCGCACAATTGCCCGATCTCGATTCGACGCAAACGATTCGCGCGCTGACGAGCGACGAGCTCGCCGACGAATCGCAAGACAAATGGTTTTCAATCCAGCTCGTCGCATCCGACCAGCCGGTCAATCTCGATGCCATGCCGCGCCTTGATATTTTCGAGGCCTATCGTCTGTATTCGGTCGCCTTGGCCGGCAGCGGCAAGATCACTCATTCGTTGCGCATCGGCTTCTTTCGCGAGGAAGTGTCCGCCGAAGCGGTCTGCGGCTATCTGAAAACGTTCTTCAACTCGCCGTCCGTCGTGCGGATCAGCATTGCCGAGCATGCTCGCTTCAAAGACCCGCCGGCGCCGAAGCCAGCGCCGAAGGCCGACGTGCTCGATTTGAGCCACGCACGCGATCGCAGCGCCAAGCCCGTGCCAACCGTGACGATGGAAGTGCAACCGCCGCGTTTCGATCCAAATGCGACCGGCCGTTTCAAGACCTCGACGACCGGCATGCACAAGGCGTTGAGCACGGGATCGCACAAAGCGCTCGCGGCCACGGGAACGCATCGCGCACTGGGCGCAACGGGCACCCACAAGTCATTGCAAGCTGCTTCTAAGGCTGCGCTGCCGCCGACGAAACGCTCGGCGCCGCTCGCGAAAACATCGGCGACGGGTAAGCACAAGTCGCTGCAATCAAAGAAGAGCCTGACGCAGCAATTGCTCGAAGAAGCGCGTCAGGTCGAGTTGTCCGAAAGCGGCATTCGCAAACTGCCGAAGAACGACTCACTGCTTGCGAAAATGTTCGGCCGCCGACCGAAGAGTTAGCGGTTGGTGGTTAGGGTTAGCGCTTCGCGGCTTGACCGTTGGCCGTAGCCCGTTGGCCGTAAGCTGGTTAGCCCGTTGACCGTCGACCCTCAACCCAGTGCATCATCGCGTCCTCACCCAAGCCGCGAGTGCAACCGTGGAATTTGCAACCACCGACCTTTCCGACGAATTCGGCGACGAGCTGCAAGTCTGCGCGCCGCTGTTCCGCGACTTCGGGGCGCATCAGCGCTTTGCCGGACCGATCGCCACCATCAAGTGTTTCGAAGATAACTCGCTCGTGCGCGATCTCGTCGCCGAGCCCGGCGCGGGACGCGTGCTTGTCATCGACGCGGGCGGCTCGCTGCGCCGCGCCGTACTCGGCGACCTGCTCGCGCAAAAGGCCGTCGATTCCGGCTGGAGCGGTTTTCTCATCTACGGCTGCATCCGCGACTCCGCCGCAATCGCCAAGATGCCGATCGGCGTCAAGGCGCTCGGCACCATGCCGCTCAAAACCGACAAGCGCGGTGAAGGTCAACGCGATCTCACCGTGCGTTTCGCGGATGTCGCGTTCACACCCGGCGCCTGGCTGTACGCCGATGAAGACGGCGTGGTCGTGGCGCCGCGTAAGTTGAAGTAAGGCGCGCTATGGCCGTTCGCTTCGTGTTCGAGGCTATTGGCGCTCGCAGCCATCGTCTTGCTGACCTCGTACATTGACCTTTCTGTCTGGCTCCGCGGCCTCAGCAACGCTGCCGCAGGCGTCACCCTTGGATTGCTCATCAAAGGGAAGCCACGAGCCAAGCCTGAGTAATCTGCCACTGTGAAGTTCTTTCATGGGCCTCGGCACGCCGCCCGCCGCGAGTAGAATCGACGCGCCAGCAATCGCCCGCCTTCGAGGTCACTCATGCGCGACTCGCGTCTCGATCGTCGTACTCTCCTGAAAAACGTTCTCGTGGGCGTGGTAGCTCTGCCCGCAGCGAACCTGGCGCGCGAAGCCACCGCACAAGATGGGCTCCCGCATCTGGATGAGAAAGACTCGCTGGCCGTCGCGATGGGTTACGTCCATGACGCATCGCAGCTCGATCCGAGCAAAGTGCCGCAATACAAGCCCGGCTCCAAGTGCTCCAACTGCGTGCAGCTCGTTGGCAAAGAAGGCGATCAATGGCGCCCCTGCAACTTATTTCCCAACAAGCTCGTCAACGCCGATGGCTGGTGCAAGGTGTGGGTAGCTAAGGGCGGTTGACGGTTGGCCCTGAGAGATCGACAAGGAGGTCGTGCACTGCGTTCGTCCGGTGGCGATCGCCTATCGCCCATCCGCAATCGCCTTCTCCTCTGTTAGAACTGGATCCGCTCTCCATACCCCGTGAGTTCCAAGTAGCCCTTGCCGATCTGACGGCCGTTCTCATCGAAGACGCGCATGGCGCCTTCCCAGTAAATGGTGCCGGCGCTTGCGCGCGCATCGTTCTCTTGATCATCCATCAGCGGACGTAGAAGCACGGTGCGCTCACCGACCTGCACTTGCAGTTCGACCGGATACTCGATGCCGGTCCTGGGCGAACGCCATGTGCGCACGACGCGCCAGGTCACCTCATCAGGTTGGTAGGTGCGTACCTTGCCGTGACGATCGCGCCAGGTAGCTGCCGCCCAATGTTTCTCGCCGTTCGGCCGTCGCATCTGCAGCGCCATCAGGGCCGCGCCATCATCGAAATTGAGACCGGTCCAATCCCAGCCTTGCGCCTGCTCATCGAGCACGGAGCCGAACCATTCGCGATCGAGCCAGGCAAGGCCCTGGACTTCATGGGTGCGGCCGTCGATCGTCACACGACCGCGTGCTGCGAGTTGCGGCAGGCTGAAGTAGTAGCTCGCCGCCGCGGGATCCGGCGTCTTTTGACTGAAGCCGTCGCGCCCGTGCAGCAGCGGCGGCTGCGCCGCGATGAAAGACAAGTCGAAGCGAAACTCAGGCGCATCCAGCTGCGCGACGATCGTCTCGGCATCTCGCCGCAGCGACCACGTATCGATGTGCACATCGAGTTCGCCCTCGCGCGCTTCTGCCAAACCGAAACCGGCGCGGGCAATCTTCTCAGCGCGCCGCAGCTTGCCGTGCGCCGGATCGCTCAAAGAAGCGTGAGCGAAGAGCACGTGCTTCATCGCAAAGCGCGACGGGTTGTCTTCCGCGAAGCCCGGCCGATGCCGAAAAAATGTCACTTGAAAACCGAACTCGCGGCCGGTGTCATCGTGCAGCCAGCCGGTGAGATACCACCACTCCGTGCGAAACGCCGGATGGCTGCCTTCATCGCGCGGCAATTCGATCGCATGACCCGGGACGACCGGCGCGTATCGAACCTCCGCGTGTACGGAAGCCACGAGCGCGAACACGGCAACACACAACCACGCGGCTTTGCCCCACGCGTTCACCAATCCTCCTTTACCGCACGCACCACCTCGCCGCTCATCGCGGAGCGTCCGCTTACGACTGCGATGAATGCGGCCGCAGCGATCAGCACCACGCTGCAGATGATGAGCGCCAGCGTCGGCACGAAGATGTCCATGCTCCAATGAAACGATTGCCGATTCACGACGTAAATCAGAATTGCACTGACGATTGCGCCGGTGAGCAAACCGACACCGACGCCGAGCGTGCCGAGTACGACGCCTTCGCTAGCAAGCATCCTCGCGATCTGCGCGCGCGTCATGCCTAGATGCCGCAACACGCCGAATTCGGAACGCCGCGCCAACACCTGCGCGCTGATGCCGGCGCTGATCCCGAACAAGCCGATGACGATGGCGACGATTTCGAGCACATACGTCACCGCGAAGGTGCGATCGAATACTTGCAGCGATAAACGCCGCAACTCACGCGGCGTGCGCATGTCGTACTGCACACCCTCGCCCAACTCATTGTGAATGCGCGTCTGCACCTCATCCGTCGTCGCATCCGAGGCGAGCCAGAAGCTCACCGCGTTCACTGCGTCATCGCCGCTCAAACGCACATACGTCGAACGCTCCATCAATAACGCACCATTCGGATGCTCATAGTCGCGCCACACTCCGCGCACCGAAGCGCGCTCAAAATCGCCACCCACGGGCAAGTCGATCGTTGTTCCGGGTCGTAGCTCAAAGCGATCGGCGACCGACTCCGAAATCCAAACCGGGATCGCGCCTGCGCTTGCATTCGCCGCCCGATCCATCAGCCACACTTCGTCCTCGATGCGCTCAGCATCGAAGTCACGCGCGATCAGCGTCACCGGCGGTTGTTGCGGATCGAGTGCTGCCTGCGCGAAACGCGCTGTCGCCAGTCGCTCGACACCTTCGATCGCTTCGAGCGCGCGGACTTGTCTCGGTTCGAGAAACGCCGACTGGCCGACGTAACCGACACGCAGATACAGATCCGCCGGCAAAATCTTTTCCGTCCAGGCATCCAGGGAGCCGCGAAACGAGGTGACCATGATCAGCATCGCCACCATCAAACTGAAACTCACCACGATGGCAGCCACGCTCAGCGTCGCGTAGCGCCCGCTGCCGCGCAGATGCGAAATGGCAAGCTCCGCCGGCACGGAGCGCAACGTCGGCAAGGGTCGTAGCAAGCGCTGCAGCAACGACGGGATGGCGATGATGGTCGCCAGAATCAGCAGGGCAATCGATGCATAGCCGGCGAGCGGCAACTCTGCGATCGCCGGCACGAAGCTCAGTGCCGCGGCCACGAGTGCAACTATCAGAGCGATGAACCCGTGTGAGCGCACCGGCGTATGCGAGGCGTCTCCGGATTTCAGCGCAGCGGCGGTCGGAATACGCGTGGCCTGAATGGCCGGATACACCGCCCCGGCAAGCGCCACCAGCGTGCCGAGTCCGATGAAAGCCAGCCATTCGACCGTCGTGACTTCGAGTTGCGCCGCGCTCGCACCGACATAGCCCGCACCCAGATCCGCGCCCGTGAGCTGCAGTGCGTAGTGCGCCACGAGATAACCGAGCGCGACACCCAACGCCGCGCCCAACACACCGACGCACACCGCCTCGACACTCGTGTGCAAAAACTGCCGCGGCTGTGTCACACCCAGCGCATGCAGCAGCGCCAGCTCGCGGCGTCGCCGCAGAATCGCGAGCGTCTGCGTCGAGTACACGAGAAAGCCGCCCGTGAACAAGGCGACGAGCGCCAGTGCCGTGAGGTTCGCGCGATAGGCGCGCGATAAACGCAACGCGTCATCGGAAGACTGTCCCGGCGTAACCAGACGCGCATTGGCAGGCAACACAGCAGTGATCTCGCGCGCCACCTGTGCTGCATTCGCCTTTGGCGCGAGTCGAATATTGATTCGATGCAAGCGGCCGAGCGCATCGAACTGCCACTGCGCGGCGGCAATGTCGAGTAACGCCGCGCGCTCCTCTAACGCGATGGCGGGCAGCACCGCTGCGATGTCGAATGACTCGCGACGCATGCCGATTTGCAGCTCGAGCGAATCGCCGGCCGCCAGTCCCAACTCGCGCGCCGCGCTGGCGGACAGCGTCAACGCGTGTGAACCCGTCACACCAACAACCGAGCTTCCCGCAAGCGCGAGATTCGCCGCCGACGGCTGCAAGGTCCGGGCGCGAAACGCATCGATGCCGAGAATGCGTAGCGTGCCGCGGCGGTCCGCCAGCTTGGCGGCAATCTCAACCACCGGACTAACCGCTTCGACACCTTCGATCCGCGCAATGCGCGGATACAGCATTTCATCGAAGCCCGCCGCATCGCCCTCGATGGCGTAATCCGCAAGCCCGTACAAACTGCGTGCGGCGCGCGAGATTTCGTCGGCCGCCGTGCGATTGATGAGGAACACGGCGAAGCCGAGCGCGACGCCGAGCGCGATGACGCACACCGATAACACGGTTCGTCCAGGTGAGCGCAGCAGCGGGCCAAACACGGCCGCTTGCCAGACCGCGAGGGCCGCTCGCATCAGCGCGTGCCGCGAGCGACATCGCGCGAATCGCTTTCGATACCGCGCGGTGTGAGGCGTAAGGTGCGTTGCGTGGTCGCTGCCGCCACTTCGGAGTGCGTCACCAGGATGCAGGCCGCGCCATCCCGTTCGAGCTGCGCTGCGAGTAATGCCAGCACCTGCTGCGCAGACTCCGCGTCGAGATTGCCGGTGGGCTCATCGGCAAGCACGAGCGCCGGTCGATGCACGAGCGCGCGCGCAATCGCTACACGCTGCATCTCACCGCCTGATAGTTCACGCGGCCAAGCATCGCGGCGTTCCCGTAAACCGACGGCATGCAGCAATTCATCGACCCGCTGACGCGCGGGCGCGCCGCCGATTCCGTTCAACGCCAGTGGCAGCGCGACATTCTTCTCGACCGACAAATGCGGCAGCAAATGAAATGCCTGGAAGACGAACCCCAGGCGGGCACGCCGCAAGCGAGTGCGCCCCGCATCATCGAGCGCCGCCAGATCGCGTCCTTCGAGCGTCACCCGCCCGGAATCGGGCGTATCCAGGCCGGCAATCAGATTGAGCAGCGTCGATTTGCCGACACCCGACTCGCCCATGATCGCAACGTAGTCACCCGCCGCCAGTTCGAACTCGATGTTGTCGAGCACGGTGCGCGAAGCAAAGGTTTTCTTGACGCGATCGACATGCAGCATTCGCGACTAGCCTTGCCAGATCAGCCGATATCGGCGGCGAGCCGTTGCTGAATCAACTGCAGGCCGAGTGCTGCTGTGGTAGCCCAGGCTTGGATGCGGACGGTATCGACACCCATACGGCGCTGCGGATTGATCTCGATGATGACCGCATTGTCGGGCGCCAGATCCACCATACCGGCTGCGGGATAAACGACACCGGAGGTGCCGACGATGAGCAGCAGATCGCAACGAGAGATGGCATCGCTCGCGAGCGCTACCGTCGTGTCGTCGAGTCCTTCACCGAACCAGACGACGCCGGGGCGGATGGATCCGCCGCAATGAGCGCAGCGCGGCGGCGTAAGTTCACGGCGCGCCTCTCGAGGCGGATCGTCCAGGCGATGCGCCGCGGCGCAAGTATCGCAACGCGCCGCGAACAGGCTTCCATGCAGGTGCAGAACATCACGGGCGCCGCCACGTTCGTGTAAATCATCGACGTTCTGGGTAATGGCGGTTGCGCCGAGGCGGCGCTGCATCTCGGCGACGGCGAGATGCCCCGGATTGGGTTCTGCCGCACTGACCAACCCTCGGCGCCATTCGTACCAGCCCCACACCAGATCGCGGTTCCTACTCCATGCGGCGGGTGTCGCCAATTCCTGAGGATCGAACTGCTGCCACAGTCCATTGTCGCCGCCGCGAAATGTGGGAATGCCGCTCTCGGCCGACATACCAGCGCCGCTGAAGACGACGATGCGTTCAAAGCGGCGCGACAGTGCACCGGCGATAGACCCAGGTAAGGACTCGCTATGCACCGGCGCTAGAACCGCAGACTCACGCCCAGCGACCCGGTGTATTGAATGAAGGTGTCAGACCGAGCCTTGATCACACAACCGGCGCTCGGCGGGTCGGACACACAGAACAGATCTGAGTCATCGTCGAGCAAGGTAATGAAGGCGCGCAGATCGAAGCGGATGCCAAAATGCTCGGTGATGGGGAAGCGCATGCCGCCGCCCGCGCTGAACGCCACCTTCGTTTCCGCATCGAGACCCGAGTGATTGGGATCCAGGCGTGCGGCGCCAACGGTAATGCCGAAATATGGAATCACGTGTTGGCTTTGCGGGTAGCCGACGGTGCCGCCGATTTGCAGATATTGCACATCCAGGTCGATCGGCACCGCGCCTTCGATGGCGCTGCTTTGTTGCGTATAAAGCAGCTCGTACTGCCGCTCCGGCACATCGGCCATCATGTTGAGAAAAATTCCGAAGGTCGTATCGTCTTCGACGTCGCGCTTCGCATTCGTGACAGGGTCTTCGAACCCGCCTCCGGTCATCCAGCCCACGAAGGGCGTGACCTCGAACAGCTTGTTGAAGTCGCTGTCTTGCGCCTGCGCGGCAGGCGCGGCGATCAAGCCCCACGCGATCCCTAATACGGCTATCGTGCGGCCTGTCGCAACACGACGCGCTTTCTCCAGTACCAACGATCCAGTACGCATGCAAAACTCCTTGAGCCCAACTTCGCAATTCTCGATGTCACGATGCAATGCGGCGAACGTGGGCGCGTAACTTACCACGATGCTCCTGCCGCGCTCCCACTGCCGGGCGACGAATGCCGCGCCAACTGCTTCGCATAGCCCACGCGAGCAAGGCGTGACCGAGGCGCCGCGTTGAAGCTGTCCGCCATTTTCGTCGTCGCCTTGTTTGCGGCACTGACGTTCGGCTTGTTCGCTTACATGAACCGGCCGATCGATGAGCCGAGCTGGCCTGCGAGCGGCGTACAAGGCATGGCGTTCTCGCCCTTTCGTGTCGGGCAGGATCCGTTACATCGCACCCTGCCTTCGCGCGCTGAGATCGACGCCGACTTGGCGTTATTGGCGGATGCTGGAGTGCGTGCGGTGCGCTCCTACTCTGCCCTCGACACGCTTGCGCTGATCCCAGAACTTGCCGCGCGCCACAAGATCCTCGTCAGCGTGGGCGCCTGGCTCGATCGCGCCCGCGCCACGAACCAAGCGGAGATCGCCGCAGCGATCGAACTAGCCAAACATCACTCGAACGTCATCCGCGTCTTCGTTGGCAACGAGACGATTCTGCGCGGCGATCTGAGCGTTGCCGAACTCAGCGTCGAACTCGAGCGCGTACGCGCTGCGGTATCGCAACCGGTGAGTACGGCCGAGCCCTGGCATGTGTGGATGGATCACCCTGAACTCGCCGAGCATGTCGATTTCATCGGCGTGCATTTGCTGCCGTATTGGGAAGGCATTCCTGTCGAGCAGGCGAACGAATTCCTCGCCTCGCGCATGGAAATTCTGCAGGCCGCGTTCCCCAACAAACTCATTGTCATCGCCGAAGCCGGCTGGCCCTCACAGGGACGCACGCGCGGTGGCGCGGACGCTTCGCGCAGCAATCAAGCCTTGTTCCTGCGCCGCTTTTTGGATCAGGCGCAGCGCAACGGCTACGTCTATTACTTGATGGAAGCCTTCGACCAGCCGTGGAAGGCGCGTTATGAAGGCGCCGTCGGTGCGTATTGGGGCGTCTACGATATCGAGCGTCAGCCGAAGTTCGAATTCATCGCGCCGATCGTGCGCGTGCCGGCGTGGCAAACGCTCGCCGGCATTTCAGTGGCGATCGCCGTGCTCGTCTTGGGCATGTTTTATGCGAACAGCAGCACGCTGGGCACGCGCGGCCGCAGCCTGCTGGCGATCGTCGCTTATGCAGTCTCCGCCGCGGCGGTGTGGATCATCTACGACTATTCGCAACGCTATCTCACCTTCACGAGCGTGCTCGTTGGCACGCTCATGATTCTGGGCACGTTGTGTGTCATCGCGATTCTGCTCGCCGAAGCGCACGAATGGGCGGAGGCGCATTGGGCGACGCGGCGCGAACGCGTGTTGCGCACGAAGGCGACGCGCACGCACGAGCCGAAGGTGTCGATTCATGTGCCTGCGTATAACGAGCCGCCCGACATGCTGATCGCCACGCTCGATGCGCTCGCGCGGCTGCACTACGCCAACTTCGAAGTGCTCGTCATCGACAACAACACGCGCGATGAGAACGTTTGGAAACCGGTCGCTGAGCACTGCCAGAAACTCGGGCCGCGCTTTCGGTTCTTCCATGTTGCGCCGCTCGCCGGGTTCAAAGCGGGTGCGCTGAACTTCGCATTGCGTCACACGGCAGCCGATGCAGAGATCATCGCGATCATCGACAGCGACTACCAGGTCGACCCACCGTGGTTGCGCGATCTGGTCGCAGCCTTCGAGGATGAGCGGATCGCCATCGTACAAGCGCCGCAAGACTATCGAGATCAAATGCAGGATGCGTTCAAGGCGATGTGCTACGCGGAATACCGCGGCTTTTTTCAGATCGGGATGATTACGCGCAATGAACGCAACGCGATCATTCAGCACGGCACGATGTCATTGGTACGCCGCAGCGAGCTCGAGAACGTGGGCGGCTGGGCCGAGTGGAGCATCACCGAAGATGCCGAACTCGGTCTACGACTACTCGAGCATGGGCACCAAGCGCACTACGTGGCGCACAGCTACGGCAAAGGACTGATGCCGAACAGTTTCATCGATTACAAGCGACAGCGCTTTCGCTGGGCGTACGGCGCCATGCAGATTTTACGTGAGCATGCGCGCGCACTGTTCCATCCACGCGATGACCGTCTCACGCGTGGTCAGCGTTATCACTTCATCGCCGGCTGGATGCCGTGGCTTGCCGATGGGCTGAGTCTTATTTTCAATCTCGCGGCGCTTGCCTGGTCGAGCGCGATCATCCTGGCGCCGCATCGCTTCGATCCGCCGCTCATCATGTTCTCGATCGTGCCGCTCACGCTCTTCACATTCAAACTCGTGAAACTGGCGCATCTTTACATTCGCCGCATCGGCGTGAATCTGCGCCAGGCGTTGGCGGCTGCGCTTGCCGGTTTGGCGTTATCGCACACGATCGGACTTGCGATATTGAAAGGCGCTTTCACGCATGACGAACCGTTTCATCGCACGCCGAAAGGCACGCCGAGCCGGGCCGCCTTACGCGTGTTTGCGGCCGCGCGCTCGGAAAGCCTGTTTTTGCTTGCACTGCTCACCTGCGCCTATCTCCTGACCTATCAGGTTCACTTGGGCTCCGTGACCTTGGGCTTACCCGAAGAACTCAAGGGACCGGATGTGTCGATCTGGGTCACGGTGCTATTGATCCAAGCCATCCCATATGCGGCTTCATTGTTCGTCTCCATCGTCAGCGCCGTGCGGCCCCCGGCGCGTTGGCTCGGCGAAGCCGTCGCAATTTCGCAGCCGCAGGTGCTCGACCCGTAGCAACGTGAGCCGCGAACCTCACGTTCGCGCACGACGCAGTCGGTTATTGCCGCAATTGCCGCCGCGCTGGCGCGCGCACAGAATGCCGCGCCATGGCGGAGCCCGAAGTCGTATTGCTGTCACGGATCCAATTCGGGTTCGTGATGAGCTTTCACATCATCTTCCCCGCATTCACGATCGGTCTCGCCAGCTGGCTCGCCTTTCTCGCCGGCGCTTATCTGCGCACCAAGCGCACGCTCTGGCGCGAGCTGTATTTGTTCTGGATGAAAATTTTCGCCGTGTCGTTCGCACTCGGCGTCGTCTCCGGCATCGTGATGAGCTTTCAATTCGGCACGAATTGGGCGCCTTTGTCCGAACGCGCGGGCAACATCCTCGGCCCGCTGCTTTCTTATGAAGTGCTGACGGCGTTCTTTTTGGAAGCGACGTTCCTGGGCGTGATGTTGTTCGGCTGGCGGCGCGTCTCGCCCAAGGTGCATTTCATCGCGACGTGCATGGTCGCGCTCGGCACGCTGATCTCGACGTTCTGGATCATGTCGGCTAACAGCTGGATGCACACGCCGGCCGGCCATGA
>CAZIXV010000087.1:0-12945 GCA_964543105.1 uncultured Steroidobacteraceae bacterium | reverse complement strand
CCCGGCTCGAGAGTGCGCAACTGCATCAGCGCATCAGTGCCGGCATGGTGTTCGTGACGCACGATCAGATCGAAGCGATGACGCTCGCGCACCGCATCGTCGTCATGAACAATCGCCGCATCGAACAAATCGGCACACCGATGGAGATCTACCATCGACCGGCGACACCGTTCGTCGCAACGTTCGTCGGCACGCCGGCGATGAATTTCATTCCCGTGGCCGTCGTCGGTGGGAACGGGTTCGCAAGCGTCCAGCTGCAGGACGGCTCGACGCTCGAGACACGGATTCCCACAGCGGTGTTACCGAATGCAGAAGCGTTGCGACTGGGGCTACGTGCGGAATCGATTCGCGTCTGTGAGCCGTCGCAGGGTACGACGCGCGCGAGCGCGCGGTTCATCGAGCGGCTCGGTGATCGCACGCTCGTGTACTCACGCTTGGAAGACGGTACGACCGTCGTGGCAGAAGATGTGGGTTTGAGCCGCGTCGCGATGGGCGACGCGATCGGTCTGCAATTCGATGGCGCACGGGCGCATGTGTTCGATGAGCATCGCGCCTACCACGCGGTGGAAGAGCGGAACTGATGTCGGCGGTCGCCATTCCGCGCGAGACGGCACGGACGAGTCGCAGCAGCCTGTCGAACCGCTGGGGCGGTCTCGCTTACATCGCGCCCTACGTATGCCTGTATGTGTTCCTGGTCGTGTATCCGCTGTTCGCGGGGATGTGGCTGAGTCTTCACAAGGCGGACTTCTTCGGCGAGCGCGTCTTCGTCGGCGTCGAGAACTTCGTGCGCCTGATGCACGATGAGATCTTTCTCGGCACCGTTTGGAACACGCTTTACTTTCTGATTCTGACCGTCCCGGCGCTCGCGGTAATCGGTTTGGGATTGGCCTTGGCGCTCAATCGGCAAACGCGCACGGCGGCAATTTTGCGCGGTGTGTTCTTTGCGTCGTCGGTGCTCTCCGTCACGATCGTCACGTTGTTGTGGCGGGTCATTTTCATCACCGATGGCGGTTTCATCGCCACCGTTCTCGATGCGTTCGGTCGTGCGCCGATTCCATTCTTGACGGATGAGGATCTGGCACTGCCGGCCATTGCGATCGCCACGATCTGGTGGTGTATCGGGCTGCCGATGATGTTGTTTCTTGCAGCGCTGCAGCAGGTGCCGAAGGAATTGTACGAAGCGGCGGCACTCGATAACGCAGGGCGTTGGAAGACGCTGTGGCACGTGACGCTGCCCTCCATTCGCCGCACGTTCATGCTCGTCATCGTCATCGAAGTGGTGCTGCAGTTTCAGCTCTTCGGACAAGCGCAATTGATGACGATGGGTGGACCCAACAATGCCTCGCGACCGATCGTGTTGTTCATTTACGAGATCGGCTTCGTGCGCTGGGATATCGGTTATGCCGCTGCTGCGGCGCAGATCCTGTTCGGAATGATCCTGATCGCGGCGATGGCGCAATTCTTCATTGCACGTAGGAAGGACGCCTGATGGCGGCGGCGTCCGGCATGATTGGTCGATCCTTCGGCGATCGCTTGATCCTCGCAGCAGTGATCGTGCTGGGCATCGTGATGGTGACGCCCATCGTCTGGGCGCTTGGGTTGTCGCTCAAAACCAATGCCGAATTGATGGTCGACACGAGTTCGGTGCTGCGTGCGCCTTACACCATCCAAAACTACGCGGATCTGTTCGCCGGCTCGGGCGTGTTTCGGTGGTTGTTGAACAGCACGATCGTCGCGCTCGGCATGACCTGTGGTGTGCTCGTGCTGTCATCGCTCGCAGGTTATGGGTTCGCTCGGCTCGAGTTCCCCGGCAAGAACATCATTTTCGTGCTCGTCTTGTTCGGGCTCGCGGTGCCCGAGCAAGCGGTCATCATTCCGCGGCATCAACTGTTCAGTGAGCTTGGTTGGCACAACACGTATTTCGGGCTGATAGCGCCCGGGTTGTCAGGACCGTTCGGCGTGTTTTTGATGACCCAATACTTCAAGGCGATCCCCAAAGAGATCGATGAGGCCGCGCTGCTCGACAACGCGTCTCGATTCAAAGTGTTCTGGCGCGTGTTGCTGCCGATGACGTTACCGGCGCAAGCGACCCTAGGGATTTTCACGTTCTTGCATGCTTGGAACGACTACTGGTGGCCGCTGATCTCCGGCACGAATGAACGCATGTACACGGTGACCGTGGGCATTGCTTCAACGCAGATCAACTTTGCGGAATCGGCGGGGCTCGGATTCTTGATGGCGCAAGCCATGTTCGCCGCGTTGCCGATCCTGATCGTCTACATGTTCTTTCAGAAGTACATCGTGCGTGCGGTGTCGGGGGCGGCAACGTGATGCCGTTCAGCCGTCCCGTAGCCGTGCTCGTTGCGTCGCTGTGCTTGGCAAGCTGCAGCGGAATCTCGCAAGCGCCGAACGAGATCGTCGTGCAGCGTTTCTTCGGTCAATGCCAGGCGCAATACGGCACGAACACGGATCTGGCCGCGGCTGAGAGCGAGTGCGGAATCATCACGACGCTGCTCAACAAATTCGCGGCAGACAATCCCGACATTCGCGTGCGGGTGAGCACAGTCGCTTGGCCGGGCTACAACCAATTGTCCGCGCAGCTTGTGACGAATGATGCGCCCGACGTCGTCACCATGCATGAATCGGCGATTCCGGATTTTCAATCCCGCGATCTGCTCGAGCCGATGGGGGAGGGGTTGCAGCAAGCGGGCGTCGATATCTCTGACTTCACGGAAGCGAGCTCGAAGGGCGTATCGATCGGCGGTGAGATCTACGGTTTGCCCTTCGATACCTGGGCGCCGCTGTGGCACATCAACATGAACTACTTCCGCGCGGCGGGACTCGTCGCGGACGACAAACCGATTCTGCCGACGAGCCCTGAAGAGTTGCTGGAACATGCGCGGCAATTCAAACGCGCGACAGGCAAACCGTATTTCGTGCAGGCGCTGGCAAATCAAAAGCCCGCCTATACACGGACGTTCTTTACTTTTCTGTTGCAGCAGAATTCAGACTTCCTGGACGACCCGAAACAGATTCGCCTTCAGACCCCCGAAGCGCGACGGATCGTCGAACTGTTCAAGACCATTCAAGACGAAAACTTGACGACCCAGAATCAGGATTATGCGGCCGCGACCAATGGCTTCATGAATGGTGATGGTGGGGTGTATCTCGTCGGCACCTGGTTGATCGGCGATTTCGAAGCCGAGTCGCGCCGTCCGGACCGTCCGCTGTCGGATGGCTACACGGTGTATCCGTATCCGCAATTGTTCCCCGGCCGAGATGCGACCTACGCCGATGGTCACTCCTGGGTCATGCCCGTCAGAGAGCGCACACCCAAGCAACGCGAAGCGGTGTACCGGCTGATGAAGTTCTTGGCCGACCACAACTTCGAATGGGCGCGCACCGGGCATTTGCCGGCGTTCCAGTCAGTGATCGAAAGCGAACGCTTCATGGCGCTGCCGAATCGAGAGAATCTGGCGAAACTCGCGACGACAGGTACGCCCTTGTCATCCGAGGTACAGCGTCAGTTCGCGTTGCAAGACATCATCGGTGAGGAACTCGCTCCCGCGTTCGCGGGGCAAAAGCCCATCGATCAAGCGCTCGCCGATGCTGAGTATCGGGTGAATGAGTTGCTGTTTCATGTGTTGTGAATGCATGTGCAGCCGCAGGCGACACAGGCTGCAGGCTGCAGGCGGTAGCCTGCAGGCTACAGGCTACAGCCAGAGGGAGATCGCGGTGCTTGCAACTCGCGTCCCTTCCCCTGCGACAGCGGGGGAAGGACGGGATGGGGGAGCGCGCGAAGCGCGCTTTATCGGGCCGTCAACTGCCGTCAACTGAATTCCAACCGCTGAAGTAAATCCATGTCCAAAGCCCAGATTCTCGTCGACCGTGATTTCGTCATTGCTCCGCTCGATCGTCGTGTGTTCGGTACGTTCGTCGAGCATATGGGTCGCTGTGTGTACGGCGGCATTTATGAGCCGGGGCACGCGACGGCGGATGAACACGGTTTTCGTCGCGACGTGCTCAAACTTACGAAGGAGCTCGGACCTACGATCGTGCGCTATCCAGGCGGAAACTTCTTGTCCGGCTACAACTGGGAAGACGGTGTGGGACCAAAAGAGCAGCGTCCCACGCGGCTTGATCTCGCCTGGGGATCGACCGAAACGAATCAGTTCGGCACGAACGAATTTATCGACTGGTGTCGCATCGCCGAGGTCGAGCCGATGTTCGCCGTGAACCTCGGGACACGCGGGCCGGATGAGGCGCGGCATTTCCTCGAGTACTGCAATCATCCCGGCGGCACGTACTACTCCGATCTGCGCCGCGCGCACGGTTACGAGCGACCGCACGGCATCAAATTCTGGTGTCTGGGCAATGAGATGGATGGTCCCTGGCAGATCTGCCAGAAGACCGCGTACGAGTATGGCCGGGCGGCGAAAGAGACCGCGAAGGTGATGCGCTGGGTCGAGGACGACTTGCAGTTGACGGCTTGTGGTTCATCGCATCGCCTGATGCCAACGTATGGCGCTTGGGAATATGAAGTATTGGATGAGTGCTTCGAGCACGTCGATTTCATTTCGCTGCATCAATACTTCCGTAACGATGCGAACGATCTGAATACATTCTTTACGGTGATCGAGGATCTGGATTCCTTCATCAAGGAAGTCGTCTCGATTGCGGATGCCGTCGCGGCGAAACGCCGCTCCTCCAAACGCATCATGCTGTCGCTGGATGAATGGAACGTCTGGTACAAGGCGCACACGCCTTCGGACTTGAAAAAGCCGGGCTGGCCGCAGGCGCCGAAACTCATCGAGGAAATCTACAACTTCGAGGATGCGCTCATCATCGGCGGCGCCTTGATCACGATGATGAACAATGCAGATCGCGTGAAGGCTGCGTGCCTGGCGCAGCTCGTGAATGTGATCGGGCCGATCATGACGGAGACCGGCGGTGGCGCGTGGCGGCAAACGATTTTTCATCCGTTTGCACAAGCGTCGCGATTCGGACGCGGCGAGGTTCTGCGAGCGCAGGTTGACGCGGGTACGTTCGACACCGCAACGCATTCAAATGTCGCGAATGTCGTGGCGACCGTTCTCCACGATCGGCAATCCGGTGCAGTCAATGCGTTCGTGCTGAATCGTGCGCGGGAGGAAGTGAAGCTGGAACTGGAGTTGCGCGGGCTCGGCGAGCGTAAGGTGGACTTCGCCCAAGAGCTGCATCATCCAGACATCAAGGCAATCAACACCAAGGACGCGCCGAACGAGGTATCGCCGCAGGACAAGCGCGATATCGAGATTCGTCAGCAGACGCTGACGACGACATTGAAACCCTGTTCCTGGACGGTGATTTCAACCTTGCCAACGTAAATGGGAGGCACCCATGACCATCCTGGGCGGATGTCTTTGCCGCGCTGTGCGCTACGACATTGCGGCTGAGCCGATCATCACGCGCATCTGCTGGTGCCGGCTATGCCAATACGTCGGCGCCGGATCGGGAACAGTGAATGTGTGCTTTCCTTCCACGGCGATCTCAATACGCGGCGTATTGGCGGACTATCGAAGCGTAGCCGACAGCGGCGCCGTGATGCATCGACGGTTTTGTCCAGCGTGTGGCACGCACTTGTTCAGCGAAGCGGAGTCGCGTCCGCACTTGATCTTCGTCAGAGCAGGGACCTTGGATGATCCCGAAGTGGCGAAACCTGCGATGACGATCTGGACATCGCAGGCGCCTTCGTGGGCTTGCTTTGATTCCGCCTTGCCCACGGTACCGCAGCAGCCGCCACCTGCTGCGTAGTGTTCCTTCAGCGCCGCTTAACGCGCGCGCTTCGCCAAACGCTCGATCTGTTCGTCGCTGATCGACTGCGACATGGCGCCGTCGATGGTCTGCCACGACCACATACGTGCACGTTGCTTTTCCTGATGCCGAAGTTCACAGCCTTCCATCGTCGACAGACGCTGTGCTTCTTCGATGGTCATTAGCTGTGTGGCCGGATACATCTCAAAAGATTTGGTCATCGTGGTCTCCACTTGAACATCGTCGCGCCGTTGCGCCTGTATCGAATATGGATACCCAACGTCGCGGGTGAAATAAGGCCGATGCTGATTACGGGATAACGGGCAACGGGCTACGGGTCACGGCCAGAGAGGTCAGCTCGTGTAGGTTTGTAAGAGATGTCGGGCGCTGCGCTACCGGCCAGATTCAACAGTGACGTTCTTTGAAAATCGTGCGTGGTATTTAGATGCACTTCGTGGGCGAATCGCTGCAGAGGCTTTGCGAGTCCGCCTCATCGGCCGCGTCTCGCGCGTGTGAGAAATCGATGTCATACGCTTGCAATGACGAACGCGTAACGATTCGACATTTCATGACACAGCGGCTTGAACTCGCTCTGTGAGAGCTGATCTCACGACGTATGGCACACAGATCGGCCATTTATTCGAGATCGTCTACAAAGGAGATGTCATGAAGCTACTAAGCTATTTGAGTGTTGGGATTGCGAGTTTCGCTATGAGTCAGGCGGCACTCAGTGCGCCAACAGCCGCGGCGGCGCAAGCATGTGTCGATCACTTCGTTGAACAAACCTTGGGCGAGAGGAACGTCAAGCAGGTAGACGTACGCTTGGGGCAGGCCTATTCGATGCCCATGCCGCTGATCCTGCGTATGGAAATGCCGATGCAGCTAACGGCTGTCGACAAGGCGACCGGCAAGACGATTGCGACGGCACAGTGCGATCGCAAGCACGGTCTGGTGGAAGTTCGCGAGAACGTTTGACCACTGCGAGAGTCGATCAGCGGCTGCGCTCGCCGCGCCGCTGGCGGGAATCGCGCGGATTGACGGATACTCGGCGTCCCTGTGGATCGCCGAGGAATCCCGATGAGTTTCTTCTCGCGCCTGGTTGGTAAGGCGCCCGCCGACGTCTCATTGCCGGAACAAAGCGCCGAGGCCGCGACACCGATCGCAGGAACGCACGCGGAGCCGGAGGCATTGAGCTTCGGGCCGCGCTTGTTGGAGCTGGCGTGTGACGAAACCGATCCCGGCCATCGCGCGGCACAAAAGCGCTTGATCGAATTGCTGGACGCCGACGAGGTCAGCGTCGAACAACTCCCCTGGGATAGCGCACGGCGCACTGCCGTGCTCGCGGTGGTTGCCGCAGCAGCGAATCCCGACAAGTTTTCCCAGGTCGCAAGCCGCATCGATGATGCGAGCGTCTGGAAGACACTCGCTACCACAGGCAATACCGCGAAGCTGCGCCAATTAGCGGCGGCTCGCATCGAAGCGGTCGATGACTTGCGCGCGGTGATGAAGCTCGCCCGCGAGCGCGACAAGAGTGTGTATCGCATCGCTAAGGAAAAGCTCGATGCCATCAACGCCGCTGCGCGAGAGCTCGACGCACAGCGCGCGCATATGCAGTCGCTTGCTGAGACGATCGAACGTCTCAGTTACAAGCCTTTTGATGGCGCGTATGCGGCGAGCGTCGATCATCTCGAGAAGCAATGGCGCGCCCTCGATGTAGAAATCCCCCCTGACTTGCGCGAACGCGCGACGGCAGCGTTCGATCGCGCGCGTGAGGTGATCGCCGGGCACATCCATGCCGCCGGTATGCAAGCAGCGCACGAGGCAGCCGTGGCGAACGCGCCGGGCATTCGCGCAAGCACACTCGAGGAGCTGCAAAAAATCCTCGGTTCCTTATATGAAGCAGACGTCTTTGATGAGGGCGCGCGCACGCAGGTGAGTGCACGCTTGGCAAAGATCAAGGAACGTTGGCGAGCTACGCTCGACTATCGCGCGGCGACGCCGGAAGAGATGACAGCGTTTCCGGCGCTGTGTCGTGCAATCGAACGCACCTGCGAGATCATGTCGAGTGCCGGCACGCTACAGCAGCAGCTCACCGCCGCGCAGTCAGAAGGCTCGGCAGCGACCATCGAACCGCTAGAACGGCTGATCAAGGATCGGCATCTGCTCGGGGATGAGTTGCCCGGCATCGTTGCGAGCGCGGCGTTGCTCGCCAAGCAATGGCGCGAAAAGCACGAAGCAGAGCGCGCCAGCGCGGCGGACGCCGAGCGGCACATCGCACAATTGATTCACAAGGCGCAGCACGCATTGCGCGCCGGCCGCTCGCGGCAAGCGTTCGGCATGCGCCGTTCGATCGATGCGAAGCTGGCGCGTTTGCCCAAGGTGCCGAAGCCGCTGACCGAACGTCTCCAGCAGCTGGATGCGAAATTGCAGGAGGTGGAGGATTGGCGGCGGTTTGCGGTGACACCCAAACGCAGCGAGCTGATCGAGCGAATGCAGGCGCTGATCGGCGCCGAGATCAGCCCCCCGCAACTCGCCGAGGAGATCAAGCGGCTTCAGGAGGAGTGGAAGACGCTCGCCAAGACGAGCACGGATTCCGATGAGGACTGGGAGAAGTTTCATGCCGCCGCGCAAGCCGCTTATGCGCCGTGTAAGGCGTATTTCGGTGCACAAGCCGAGCAGCGTGAACACAATCTCGACCGGCGCCGTTCGTTATTGGCACGGATCGAACAATACGAGACTGCGACGGATTGGGAGCAGGTCGATTGGCGCAATGTCGCGAATGCCGTGCGGGCGGCGAAGCAGGAATGGCGCACGTGCGGGCCGACGGAGCGTGCGGCAACGAAGCCGATCGAAAAGCAATTCAACTCGGTACTCAAGCGCATCCAGGACCGTCTCGATCGCGAATACGACGCCAATCTCGAACGTAAGCGCGCGCTCGTGACGCAATCGCAGCGGTTGGCCGAACTCACCGATTCGGCGCAGGCGGCCAACGAGGTCAAGCGTTTGCAACACGCGTGGCGGCAGGTGGGCATTACGCCGCGCGCTGAAGGTCAGCGTCTATGGGAAGCGTTCAAAACGCATTGTGATGCCGTCTTCGAACAGCGGCGCAAAGAACACACCGATCGCATGGCTGAACGCGAACAACACGAGGAACGTGCGCTCGCGCTGTGTATGGAAGTGGAGAGTGCGTCGCAACTTCAAGGCGAAGCGCTCTATGGTTCGGCGGCACGCATCCGCGAAGCGCGAGACGAATATGCGCAGCTCGGTGAACTGCCGCGGGATAAGGCGCAGGAAGTGCAGCGCCGCTTTCGGCGCGCGGTCGAGCAGTTCGAACACGCGATCGCACGTCAGCGTCAGCGCGAAGGAGAGCTCGCCTGGGATAGTTTCTTTGACGCGGTGAACCGCATTCGATTGCATCAGCTCGAGCAGGGCGCGCTCGCGGATGATACTGAGCTGCGGCGACAGATCGATGCGATCGAGCGTTGGCCGAAGGGTGCCAAGCAGGCGATCGAGCAGCGCTTGGCCACCCAGGCAAACAACGATGCGGGAGAGAACGAAGCGCAACTGCGCGCATTGGCGATTCGCGCGGAAATCGTGACAGGCGTGTCGACACCGCAGGCAGATCAATCACAACGGCGTGCAATGCAATTGCAGGCGCTCGTCAAAGGCATCGGCCGCGGCACGACCCCAGCGCGCGAGCAGCTCGAGGAACTCGCCATGGAATGGGCCGCCGTTGGGCCGGTCGCCACAGAGCCATACGAGGCGTTGTTCGCCCGCTTCAAACGCTGCTGGAGCCTGCGGCATGGGCGCGGCTGAACGCAGCGGCACATGGATGATTCTGTAGGTGCCGGGTGGCTAGCCGATCCCCTGCCAGCGAGGCAAAATCCGCCGCGATGTTCAGAGTCATCCTCATTCCGCTATTGCTGTTGTTCGCTGGTTGCACACCCGCGCAAGAACCCGCCGATCTCGATCAGACCGCCAAGACGCTGACGCGCGATGCGCCGAAGTGGTTGTACGGACCGGCCGAGAACGCCTGTCCTGCCGATGTGATGCCGGATCATGTGTCGACGGTGCGTTACCTCGGCGAGGTATGCACCGAAGCGCCTGCGAAGTGTGTGCAAGGCTGTCAAAAAGGCAATGGCAATGATTGCTTCGCGATGGCGCTTGCCGTTGAGCCGATTCGCGGGCACACGCAATTGGCGGATCGCCTGTTCTATCGCGCGTGCTCGCTGGGGGTGGTGTCGGCCTGTTCGAACCGCGCCTCGAGCATGGCCGCCGAAGAATCGGCGTGCCAGGTCCGCACCTACGAGAAAGCCTGCAATCGCAGCGAACCTTGGGCGTGCCTGACGCTCGGCATGTATCTCGCGCGCGGTATGGGTGTCGAGCGTGACTTGCCGCGCGCGCGTCGCTTGATCACTGAATCGTGCGACCTCGTCGATGACGAGGAGTGGTGCGCCTATGGGCTCGATATGCTCATGGAAATCGATCGGATCGAAAAGAAACAACGTGAGCGATTGATCGCTCCAGATGCAGGCAGCGATTCGCTGCTGCGTCGCTAAGCGCACGCACGAGGCAGACGCGGATGGCAAAGCGGAGACGCCGCGCGCCGCGGCGAGCGAAGCGTGCGTCTTCGAAACGCACGTCCCGTCGTTGGAAGTTATCGAAGTGGTTGCCGAGCGCTGCGACGCGCAAGCGTTGGTTCAAGCGCGTTCGTGCTGCACCGGCGGGCTTGCAGATGACCCTTGTGGTCGTGGTGATCGGGATCACCTGGCTCGGGGTCAACTGGGTTTACCAAGTCGTACGCAAACCCTCCGAGCTGTTCTTTCCCGTGAGCGGCGTGCTCTACAAGACGCCAAGCGACACCTGGAAAACATATGCGCCGATCTTTCGCCGCCACTCGACGGCGACGATCCCGCAGGAGCTGCTTGCTGCGTTGGCGCAGACCGAAGCATCCGGCAATCCGATCGCACGAACCTATTGGCGTTGGCGCATGCATACCGATCCGTTCGAGGTCTATCGTCCTGCGTCGAGCGCAGTCGGCATGTATCAAATCACGGATGGCACGTTCGCCGAGGCGCGCCGCTTCTGCATTCACGATCATGTCGTCGTCGAGGATGGCCCCTGGAATGACTGGAAATCGTGCTGGTTCAATTGGCTGTACACACGCACGATCCCATCGCATGCCGTCGAACTCACTTCGGCGTATCTCGATCGCAATGTGGCGCGCATCCTCGCGCGCAATGGCATCCGCCAGGCGAGCGCGAAACAAAAGCATCAGCTTGCAACGCTCATCCACCTTTGCGGTGCCGGGGCGGGCAATCGCTTTGCTGCGCGCGGACTGCGCTTGGCGCCCGGCCAGCGCTGCGGCGATCATTCGGCGCAGGGCTATATCGATAAAGTCGCATCCATGCAGCGCGTCTTTCAGCGGCTCGCAGCACAAGACTAAGCAAGCGCTAACGCCGGATGATTTCGATGGCGTTACCAGCAGGGTCTTTGGCGATCACGATGCGTAAGTTCGGCGTGCTGGTCGTGAGTTCGCGATAGCCGAAGCCGAGTTCTTTGATGCGCTCGAGCACGGTATCGAATTGCGTCGTATAGAACGCGACGAGCGGAAACTGGCTCTTGGGTAGGGGCGCTTCGGTTTTCGGTTCGAACAAGGCCAGCCAGGGCCCAGTGCCGAAGCCGAGCAGGACCTCATCGTAGGCTGCCGTCTTGAAGCGTTGGATCGGTTTCACGTCAAACACTTTCGTGAAAAATTCCTCGGCCTTTTCCCGATCGTCGACGATGAGCTTCGAGCCGCCGATGGCGACGGCTTGATCGTTGCGCGCAAGAATCTCCACCGCATTGCCGCTCGGGTCGCGCGTGATCGCCACCTTGAAGGTACCGGCTTGGCTCGCGGGTAAACGGCGAATCGGGTGTTGCGCAGCTTCGATGCGGTTGACGAGTGTCTCGAAGTCGGGTGTGTAGATGAGCACTTGCGGCGCCTGCGGTTTGGGAAATGGCGCCTCGGCCAGCGGATGAAACAAGGCCAGCCGTGCGCCGCTGCCGAATCCCATGATGGGCTCCTCGTATACGCCTGAGGCGCTGAAGTGACCGACTTCCTTCATGCCGAACATCGACTCATAGAACGCGCGCGTCTGGTTCAGGTCGCCGACGATCAATTTGGCCAGGCCAATCGTGTGTGGAGAACTCGCCGTAGTTGAAGCGGGCGCGTCCTCTGCGAGCGCGTGACTTGCGGCCGCAAACGTCAACAACAGGGCGCCCAAACGGAACCATGGCCTTGGTATGCGCATCGCACTCCCCTTGAATGTATCCCCATGAATTGCGGGGTTTGTTGTGATTCGTTTCGAGCTCGCAGGCTAGCACGGCGCATTGCTCAGCCAGCGTCGCGAAATGTGGATAGCGCGCAGAAGGCCCCCGATGGACTTCGTTGACACGAGCCGCTACCGTCGCCCGCTCGATCGAATCTGACGAATTTCCGTGGAGGAGGGCGCATGAACGAACCGAATTGGAAACCCGAAACGATTGCTGTCCATGGCGGCTACACGCCCGACCCGACGACGCGTTCCGTCGCGGTGCCGATCTATCAAACCGTCGCTTACGCGTTCGACAGCACGCAGCACGGCGCCGATCTGTTCGATCTGAAAGTTCCCGGGAATATCTATACGCGCATCATGAATCCGACGAACGATGTGCTCGAGCAGCGCATCGCGGCGCTGGAAGGCGGTATCGGCGCGTTGGCATTGTCGTCCGGCCAGGCGGCTGTGACGTACTCCATCCTCACGATCAGTGAAGCCGGTGACAACATCGTATCGGCGAGCACCTTGTACGGCGGCACGTACAACCTCTTCGCGCATACGCTGCCCCAATACGGGATCGAAGTGCGCTTTGCCGACTACCGCAACCCGGACGTTTTCGAAAAGCTGATCGACGACCGCACCAAGGCGATCTTCTGCGAATCCGTCGGCAACCCGCTCGGCAACGTCACCGACTTTGAACGCCTCGCAAAAATTGCTCATGCGCATGGCTTGCCATTGATCGTCGACAACACCGTGCCGACGCCATACCTGTGCCGGCCATTCGATCATGGCGCGGACATCGGGGTGCCCTCGCTGACGATGTGCCGGGGATCGGCGGCGAGCACGTCCCGGT
>CAZIXV010000086.1:0-12971 GCA_964543105.1 uncultured Steroidobacteraceae bacterium | reverse complement strand
AGAAGCGTCCTCCGCGCGTGGATACCCAGCATCTGCCACTTTCCGGCGGCGCGATCGAGAACTTCGCCGCGCTACGCGCAAGCGCGCATCGAACACATCACGCAAGCGTCAGCGCAGCCAGTCTCGATAGCGTGCTCTGCAATCACGGCACGAATTTTCCGCGCGTGCTCGGACGCATCGAGCGCGATGCGAGCGCAGGTGAGGTCGTACCGGGTACGAACGTTCTCGCCGCAGAAATCGATCACGCCGTGGAGCATGAAATGGCGCAGCACTTGGAAGATGTCGTTTTACGCCGCACGGACATGAGTGGGCACGCCCACCCTGGTCGTGATGCCTTGCGCTTCACCGCGCAACGCATGGCTACGCAGCTCGGTTGGTCGGCGCAACACGCCGCTGATGAGATTGCGATCACGCAAGGCATTCTTGCGCGCCACCATGCACGCGATCTCGAAAGCGATCACAGCCAATCCGACCTTGGCGCAATGCTTTCAAAGCGTCGCGCATGAAGATGCAGGATTTACGGCTGCTGGTCACGGGCGCAAGCGGGTTCATCGGCTCCCGGCTGGCGTTGCATCTGCAGCGCCTCGGCACGGACGTGGTGTTCACCGGCCGTAATGCCAGCCAAGCAGAGCGGGCGCGGATCGCGGAGCTTGCCGACGCCGGCATTACGATCCGGCTCGGCGACCTGCGTGAAGGCGCATTCGTGCGCGATATCGTCGCTGGCCGCAATGCGGTGCTGCATCTGGCCGCTGCGCAGCATGAAGGCCACATGAGCGATGACTATTTCCACTCGATCAACGTCGATGCCACGCGCTTGTTGCTGAAAGCGTGCGTCGCCTCCGGCGTGCAACGCGTCGTGTACGGCGGCACGATGGGCATTCACGGCGCAGCCGACAACGGTCCTATCCACGAAGACAGTCCGGCAGACCCGCTCAATGTCTACACGCGCACGAAGCTTGCCGCCGAAGGCGTGGTACGCGAATTCGCCCCGCACATCGAAACGGTCGTCTGTCGTATCGGCGAAACCTACGGACCTGGCGATCTGCGTCTGTTGAAGTTGTTCAAAGCGATCGATCGCAACCGCTTCGTCATGATCGGGCGTGGCGACAATCAACGCCAACCGATTTATGTCGACGATTTGATGCGCGGACTGCTTGCTGCACTCGTGCAGCCAGAGGCGGTCAACGAAACGATCTTATTGACCGGCAGCGAGCGTATGACCACCCACGACATGGTGGCGCGCATCGCGCAGGTGCTCGGCCAGCGGATGCCGCGCGTTTGCATTCCGATGTGGCCTGTGCTCGCCGCGGCCGTGACGTCTCATGCCTTGATGCGACCCTTTGGCCTGCGCTCACCCTTGCAGCCGCGGAGCCTGGATTTTTTCCGTAAGTCGTTCGTGTTCGATACGACGAAAGCCAAGACGCTGCTTGGCGTGGAGCCCAAAGTTTCTTTCACCGAGGGGGCGCGAGCGACACTCGAGTGGTATCGCACGCAAGGTTATTTGCCGAATGGCACCCCCTCGACGGTCTCTAGAACCGCATCGATTTAACCGACACTTCCGACTCGCCAGGGACACATGAGCACATCAGCCACGGACACCGCGACCCAAGCTGCGGATCTCGATATCACCATCGATCTCTCCGACCCGCCGAGCCTCTCGGAGCCCGTATCGCACTCTTTCGCGCCACGAGTTACGCGCGCCACGACGCCGTCCGCGCAGGAACCCCCAAGCCAAGTGACGTCAGCGGCACAAGGACAACCACGTTTGCCACTCGCCCCAGGCCGGGTGTTATGCGATCGCTACGTGCTCACGCGCATCATCAGCAGTGGCGAGGAGTACACCGTGTTCTGTGCGCGCGATCTTGAAGCGCATCACGGGCCCAAGTTCGTGGCGCTCAAAACGCCACGTCCCGATCATAGCGAGCCCCTGAGCGCCGTCGAACGTCTGCGGCAAGAATTCGAAGCAACACGCTCGCTACCCCACGGCGGGATCATCGAGGCGTTCGAATTCGGCAGCGAGGGTGACATCTCATTCATGACGATGGAATTGCTCGAGGGCGAGTCGCTCGCAACCGTCATGCGCTCTCGCGGCGCACGACTCGTCCCGCATCTTGCGCGTCGAGTGTTACGCGGCTTGAGCGATGCGCTGGCCTATGCACATGCGGTCGGCGTCGCGCACGGCAATCTGGATTCGGCGAATGTATTCATCTTGAAGGGTGATCGCATCAAGCTGACGGGCTTCGGTGCGCGCAAGCCCGCGGTGACGCGGAATGCGACGCGCTCCTATGCGAGTCCGCAAGTATTGGAAGGACGCGCCGCCGAACCTCGCGATGACGTCTTCAGTTTTGCGTGCATCGCGTACGAGGCCCTCACGGGCACGCATCCGTTCGAGCAGCGTTCTGCCGCCGTCGCGTTGTCGGAGGGTGCACACCCGGAGCCTCCGGAGCACCTCACGAACGAACAGTCGCTCGCGCTGATGGCTGCGCTAGCCTTCGAAGCCGAAGCGCGTCCGCAGGATCTGCGTGCCCTGGCGCGCACCCTGGCGCCGGACCCACAACGAACGCGCGTACACGCAATCGAACCTGAAATCCCAGCGCCACCACCTGCGGACGACAAGCGCTGGTGGATATTCGCCGCCGCGTGCATCGTCACGATGATCGCGGCAGTCGTGTACACGCGCCTAAGCTGAAAGCGGTGCTCTGTAGTGCGTTGTCAGCTTCGACCCTGGCCAGCCGCCTAGCGCCAAGAGCAAGCGAAGTGCTTTGGAAATGCTGCAACGCGCTTGGAACAACCTACGCGCAGAACTCTTTACACGTACCACCCATTGCGATGGATCCGATATGAACGTCCAGCCTCTGAAGCCGGAAGTGGCGCCGCGTCGTGCGCTTGCTGCGCGTTTGGAACCGTTCGACTCCTATTGGCAGGCGCCGAAGGATGTCGAAGGCGGTTTCAAATCGTTTACCGCGTACTACAAGGCCAACTACCTGGCGCATCTTCCGGAAAATCGTGACGCCAGCATCCTTGTGGTGAGCTGTGGCCCCGGTTATCTGCTTAATGCATTGGCCGAGGCGGGATATCGCAATGTCGTCGGCATCGATTCGGACCCCGCGAAGGTGGCTTACGGCCAGAAACGCGGTCTGGCATGCGAAGCCGCACAAGCGTTCGAATATCTGGAGCATCGGCGCGACGCGTACGACGTGATCATTCCCGAGCAAGAACTCAATCACCTCACGATGCAAGAGACGATCGATTTCTTGCGTCTATGCCGTGGTGCCCTCAAGCCCGGTGGCAAGGTCATCGTGTATGCGATGAATGGCGCGAATCCGCTCGTGGGCTCGGAAAACCTTTCCCACAATATCGATCATTTCTACAACGTCACCGAGTACAGCCTCACGCAGCTGCTCGAACTCGGTGGCTTCGTCGACATCAAGCCATTCGCGCTGAAGCTCTACGTGTTCTGGAAAAATCCTCTGAACTATGTCGGCTTGGCGGTGACGAGTCTCCTCGAGCTCACGATGCGTATCGTGTTCATGCTGTACGGCAAGAAGGTGCGCGTGCTCAGCAAAAAAGTGGCCGCGGTGGCGACGCGGGCCGGGTAGCGGCGGCGGCTGGTCAATATCCATCAGCCGCAGATCGTGAGCCGATCGCCGCAGAGCCCTTCCGGGCTCCTCGTTGCGACCAATGAAGAAGGCTCTGCAATTCTTGTTGCGCTATTTGTCATTCTTACAGTAGCGATCGATCGGGCGGAGACCACGCTGCGACTTCCGGGCGGCCAAAATTTCCGGTTGCGCTTCGCAAGCATTGCGATCGCGTCGTATTCGATGTCTCTCTACCGCGTATTGAATGCCGCTAGCGCCGCCGCACGGCGTAATCGCCGCTCGATTAGCGGGCATGGTTCTTGCTCCCAAACACGGCATGAAACTGCTTTTCTGTAATTACGAATATCCACCGCTCGGCGGTGGCGGTGGTGTCGTAATGGCCGCGCTTGCGCGACAACTCGCCCTGCGCCATGAAGTCACCGTACTGACGTCGCAGGCGTGCGGGTTGGCCCGCGAAAGCATCGACGATGGCGTGCGAGTCGTTCGCGTTCCGGTGATGTTCCGCCGCGAGTTGGCGGTCGCCAACTTTCCGTCGATGTTTGCGTATCTGCCGATGGGCTTTGCACGCGGTCTCAGTCTCGCGCGCCACGGCGCATTCGATGTCATCAATACGCACTTCGTCGTGCCCACTGGCCCTTTGGGCCACGCCCTCGCGCGCTGGAATGGACTACCTAATGTGCTCTCCGTCCACGGCGGCGATTTATTCGATCCCAGCAAGAAGAGCTCCCCGCACTTGCACGCGCCGCTGCGCGCGGCCGTGAAATCCATGCTGCGAAATGCCAATGCAGTGGTGGGACAGTCGCGCGATACCGTGCGCCATGTTGCCGATCTCTATGGCGTCGATCGTGAGGTCGGATTGATCCCGCTTGGTATCGATCGCCCGCCACCGGTCGCACACGCATCGCGCGCGCAATTCGGCATCCCCGAGAACGCCTTCGTGCTCATCACCATCGGACGGCTCGTCGCGCGCAAGGCGACGACGCGGTTGATCGACACGATTGCGGCGGCGGCGTTACCGAACGCGCATCTGGTGATCGTCGGCGACGGTCCCGATCGCGACGCCATCATGCGGCGCGCACAGCAACGCGGTATTGCCGAGCGGATTCACCTGCTCGGACAAGTCAGCGATGCGGAAAAATACGCGGCGTTGTCGATCGCCGATGCTTTCGCCACGACGAGCCAGCATGAAGGCTTCGGCTTGGTGTTCCTGGAAGCAATGGCGTTCGGACTGCCCATCGTGTGCTACGACCGCGGTGGCCAAACGGATTTCCTACGCTCGAACGAAACTGGGTTCGTCGTGCGCTTGAACGACGAGGATGGGTTCACCGACGCGCTCATCGAACTCCATGACGAAGTAGCGGACCGACGACGCTTCGGCGCTCACAACCGCGAACTCGTCGAAAACTACTTCATCGACACCTGCGCACGCCGCTACGAAGAAGTGTTCGAGCAAGCGATCCTGAATTCCGCTCGCCCACCCTCCCGAACCCCAGCGCGAGCACCAGCCGCCGTGCCAGAAGGCAAGGCTAAGTGATGCCGCGCGCCTTTGTGCCCGTAGCCCGTCGCCCGTAACCGGCCATGTGCGGAATCGCAGCCATCCTCTCGAACGCTCCCGCGCGTCCAACGGCAATGAGCCGCATGCTCGCTGCGCTCGCGCATCGTGGTCCGGATGGCGAAGGCATGCATCACGACGATTTCGTGAGCCTCGGTCATCGACGGTTATCCATCATCGACCTCGAAGGCGGCAGGCAGCCTCTGCGCAATGCGGAAGGCACGATCTTTCTCGTCTGTAATGGCGAGATCTACAACTTTCGCGAATTGCGTGAGCAACTCGAAGCGACCGGCCATCGCTTTCTCACGCGCAGCGACTCCGAAGTCATCATCGGTTTGTATGAGCGTTACGGCAGCGAAGCCTTCATCGATCACCTGCGGGGCATGTTCGCCTTCGTGCTCTGGGATACGCGCGAACGCCGCTTGATTGCCGCGCGCGATCATCTCGGTCAAAAGCCGCTGTATTACCGCTACGCCGATGGCGAGTTCGCTTGCGCCTCCGAGATCAAGGGGCTTTTGGCATACGACCAACGCCCGCCGGAAATGAATCTCGCCGCGCTCGATCAATACCTCGCGCTGCGCTTGATTGACGCGCCGCTGTCGATGATCGAAGGCATCGCGAAATTGCCACCTGGTCACATGTTGAGCGCGAGCCCGGGTGAAGCTCCACAGATTCGGCGCTATTGGACGCTCGAGCAGCAACCCAAATGGGCCGGCAGCGAAGCAGCATTGCTGGATGAACTCGAGACGCGCTTGGAAGCGGCGCTGCGGCTGCACCTGGAAAGCGACGTACCGGTCGGCGCCTTTTTGAGCGGCGGCATGGATTCGAGCCTACTCGTTGCGATGCTCGCGCAGAAATTGCAGGTCGAGAAGCTGCAGACCTTCACGATTGGTCTTGATTACGAACGCTTCGATGAGGCGCCCGCGGCTCGCGCGGTGGCTGAACTGTGCGGTACGACGCATCGCGAAGATCGCGTCTCGCCGGACATGATCGCCTTGCTGCCCGATCTCATCACGGCGCTGGATGAACCATCTGATCCGTTGTCGCTATGCACCTGGCTGCTCGCCAAGTTCGCAAGCCAACATGTGAAAGTCGTGATCGGCGGCGATGGCGGCGATGAATTGTTCGGCGGCTACGATCGCTACTATGGCAATTTGTACGCCGCGCACTATCGACGCGTACCGGCAGCCGTGCGCCGCAACCTGCTTGCGCCGGCGATGTCGCTGATTCCCGAAGCCGGCTGGTACAAGAGCGTCGGTCATCAGTTGCGCTGGTTGCATCACCTTTCCTTCCATGAAGGCGGTGCGCGCTATGCCGCAAGTCTGTCGTATTTCTATTTCGATAAAGAGCGGCGTCACGCTCTTTATGGGCCTCGAGCTCGCGAACAGTGGGACACGCTGGATGCCGAAGCCGCAATTCGCACGCCCTACGAAGCGAGCAACGGTTCGCCGCTCGATCGCATGCTCTATGCGGACAGCTTGGTGCGCCTACCGAACCACCCCGTGATGATCACGGATCGGATTTGCATGGCGCATGGGCTCGAAGCACGCAGTCCATTCATGGATCATGAACTCGCTGCCTTTGCTGCGCGCTTGCCGGATGCGCTCAAAGTTCGGGGCAGCACACTGCGGCACATTCAACGCAAATTGGCCGCACGGTATCTGCCATCGCACATTCTCAATCGTCCGAAGCAAGGTTTCTCTTCCGCCCTGCCCTACCTGCTGCAAGCGCAATATGCGCGTTTGTATGACCGATGCTTGCGCGATTCGCGCCTGGTCGAGGACGGCTTTCTCGATGGCGGTGTGATCGCATCACTCGTGAATGCGCATCGCGCACGACGTGCCGATCACGGCAACCGGCTTTGGTTGCTCATCAATTCCGAACTCTGGTATCGAATGATGATTCGCGGCGAATCGCGATCGGACCTGGCCGCCGAACTCCAAGGGGGCGACATCCGCCAGGCGTGTTGAACGCCCACGCCCCGAGCCCGATGGCACTTACGTCATCGCGACTGAGCTGCCGGACTGGCGCTTCATCGCGTTCTCGAGCTCTGGAATCGCCTCTGCAAGTTGTCGCTCTGACTCGTCCAAGAATCGTGTGCGCGTTGCTTGTATGCGAGCACGCATGTCATTGAGTGCGTTCTCATCAGCATCGAGCGCACTGCGCATCACGGTTGCCATGTCGTCTTCATACGTGAAACAGGCAGCGTCGATGCCGTACAACTGCGCGAGCCGACGATGCGTGATCGGGATTTTTCCGAAGCCAACCGCAGCGGCGATCGACGATGTCGACTTGCTGAGAAAGTAGTTCGGGTGGGAATCCGGACTGATGAGCGGGAGAATGAAGTCCATGCTGTTCAGCAGTCGGTAGTAAGACGCATAACCGATGCCCTTCCAGCTATAACGCACGTTCTCCTCGAGCCCCAGGCGATGAACCTCGCGATCGAACTTGCGAAATTCTGCGGCGAAGCTTCGTCCCATGACCCAGACTTCGAAATCTTTCCTCCCTTCAGCACGCAATTTTGTCATTGCCTGTAGCAACGCATCGTAGTGTCGTCGTTGCGGATCGAAATAGCCTTGAACGCAAAAGCGTCGACGCCCCGCACTCGGCGCTATCGTCGGAACGTTACGATCGTTGAAGAACACGGGATACATGAAGCCCGCTTGCGCAGTGGCGGCGAAGTTCTCGGCGATGTACGGCGCGAGCACCATTGATTTGCATGGAAAGGCGGTGAGCAGTTCTCGATATTCTGGTTTCGAACTCATGAAGCTCGCGTTGTGAATGAAAGCCAGCATCGGCGTATCAACGCCGACTCGCTTCGCGCATTGGATGATTTCGGAGCCTTCCAACGTATTGAACACTACGAGGTCGAACTTCTGTTGTTCGACCAAAGCGATAACATCCGAAGTTCGAAAAGCCGAGCTGACTTTCGGTCGAGCGTTTGGGGCATGGACGAAAGCGTTCTTGATGCGACTGCGCCAAGCGTTGAAAACGTGAACGTCGTACCCGAGGCGCTTCAGGAGAAAAGCGGTCGTGAGGTACACCTCGTCATGGCGGTTGTATGCCTCGACGATCGCACAGGTCTTCCTCGTCTTCGATGCATGCAGGTCGGCCACCCAAGCCGTACGGCCAGTGAGCTCATGATCGGCCGTGCGCGCTACTCGAACTGCGTTCCCGGTATTCATTGCACCCCACGCGCGCGCAATGTTGCGCTAGCGCTTTGTCTTTGCCGTGAATACTAAGAAGGTCACCGGCCGCTTGCACGAAACTCGGCCGATGATCTGCCGTCAGAACGCGAGATTGAGACTCAGCCAATAATTTCGCGCCTTGTCCTTGTTGTTGTAATCGTCGGTGTAAACCGGCTCCCAGGCCCCGTCGCCATTGGCTGTAAAGCTCGTCTGGAAGCTGGTGAAGTCGCGATCCAGGACGTTATTGATCCGCGCGTTGATCGACAGGTAACTACTGAACTGATATTGCGCACCTAGGTGCAGCACGTTGTAGTCCTTGTAGTAGAGGTGCTCGCCCGCGCTGTTCACACCGCGATAACGCTTCGATCGCGCCTCGAAGGTCAGCTGTGTGCTGAAGGCATCGGTGACTACCCAATCCAATGTCGCGTTGGCCATGTGCTTGGCCGTATTGGTGAGCGGCTGGCCCGCTTGCGGACCGCTGGTTTGTTCGCTGTCGATGTATGTGTAGTTGGCGCGTATCGATAGTGGATCGAAGATGTGATAGCGACCCGCCACTTCGGCGCCGCGGATCTCCGCTTCATCGATATTGATGTTCTGCGCATAGGTCGTGTAGCCGAGCCCGGTATAAGCACCCAGATTGGCGCACGGACGAACGCCGCCCGTCGCTTCGCAACTCAGATTGCTCTCGCCGCGTGCGATCTTGTCCTTGAAGTCGTTGCGGAAGTACGTGAGGTTGAAATTGTGTCCCGCATCTCCGGTCCAGTAGAGCGCCACTTCCGTATTTACGCTGGTTTCCGGCTTCAGATCCGGATTGCCGACGAAGGGCGAGGTGCCCTGGCCGCCGAAGCCGGTGATGCCATCGTATAGATCGGTGGTTTCCGGCGTCTTAAAGCCCGTGGCGACACCGCCCTTGATGCTCCAGTTCGGATTGATGGTGTACACCGCATACAGACGCGGGCTCACATGATCGCCGAAGACCTGGTGGTCGTCGTAGCGTACGCCGAGCGTGACAGTCACCGGATCGACGGGCGTCCAGTTGTTCTCCGCGAACAGCGAGTACATCTTGTGCTCTTGTACCGCGCCTGCGCTATCGGCGCCTCGCTCGAGGCCGAACACGCCGTCTTTCAACTCACCATCGATGTATTGACCACCAACCACCAGATGGTGGCGACCGCCAAAGCCTTCGATGGGAATGTCGAGTTTCGCGTCGAGCGTGTATTGCGTGCTTTCCATCGGACGCTTCGGTCGGGGCAGGAAGGTTTCTTCCATGATGGCTTGACGCTCCTGCGTCGACAGGCCTGCGTAGGCACCCGTGCCCTCGAAGATCTGCGTATGCAATTCACGCTCGCTCGAGGTGAACGGCAGTGTGCGGCCGTGATTGCCCGTCTCGATGTGAGCGAGCGAAACGAAGCTACTGCCGAAACTCCAATCACCGCGATGCGTCACCGACCACTGGTCGCGCGTGAACTCCTGATCCGATCCGTAGCCGGCACGCGGTGCGGATCGCCAGAGCGATTCGATGTTGTCGACCGTGCCGAGCGGATAAGCCGTCGAGCCGAGATTGTTCGTGAACGGTGTGTTGTCGTAGACCTGCTCGGAGGTATCGAAGTCGATGCTGATGTCCTGATGCTCGGAGATGATCCAGTTCAGCGTCGCGCCATAGGACTCGTTGGTGTTGTCCGTTGTCTTGCCGCCGCCGCCAAAGCCGAGCGCGCGTTCGTGCGGCTGACCGGCGGGATCGGAAATGAGTTCGTACTCGGGCAGCGACGCATCACGCTCATAGCGCGAGGCACGCAACGACAACCCCAGCACGTTACGCAGCAGCGGACCCGACACCGTGAGGTCGTACGTGCTGTCGTCGCCGAATTGATCTTTCTCTTGGAAGGAATGACCGATCGTCGTGGATGCGCGCCAGGTGTCGGCTACCTTCTTGGTGATGATGTTGATGACACCGCCCAGCGCATCAGCGCCATACAGCGTCGATGCGGGACCACGGATGACTTCGATGCGCTCAATGACATCCAGCGGCGGGATGTGATTGAACTGATTGCCGCCGAAGTTGTTCGGGTAGATGTCGCCGTGATTGTTCTGGCGCTTACCGTCGATGAGGATCAGCGTGTATTCCGAGCCCATGCCGCGGATGCTGATGGTGCGCTGTCCCGTCTTGTCCGAGGTCTCGCCCACATCCACTCCTTCGAGATCGCGCACAGCGTCGATCAGCGTGACGTAGGGGCGCTTCACCAACTCCTCCGCGGACACAACGCTGATACTCGCAGGCGCATCGACGATCTTCTGCTCGAAGCCGGATGCCGTGACGACGACGCGATCGATGATCGAGTCGCTGTCCGCCGCCTGAACATGAGTGAGCGCGCCCAACGCCATGCAAGACATCAGGCATGTGAAATAGCAGCTGCGCACCGGGAGCGCTGCAGCATTCGCGGCCAGGGCCATGGAAACCTCTTTAGAATCCGTTAGATAGGCTCAACCCATGGCGGCGGCTTGGGTGACTTGCCGCAAAGCGTAATGAGAATGATTATCGTTGTCTAGGAAGTTAATGACCCGACAGGCGACGACGGGCTTGGCGGTGTGATTGGGAGTGATGGGTGATCGGGTGATCGGGTGGTCCGGTGATCGAGGCTGAACCTGATCACCGCAATCCCCAGGGCGCTGGGCTGCTGGTCAGAGAAGACCGGCAGCCCTGAGACTCGCTTACGGCGCCCGCCTCGTCTTACTTGCTCGCCGTCGACGGTCCATAGCCGTACGAGTAGTAATCGGCTTCTGAAACTTCCGCCGAACGGTTGAGCACGACGCCGAGAAGATTCATTTCGTTCAATGTCTCTTTCGCGTCTTCCAATGCCGAGCGGCTCGTCGAACCTTCCGAGACGACGAGCAGCATGCCGTCGACTTGCGGCGCAAAGGCGATCACATCGTCGGACGCAAGCAATGGCGGCAGATCGAAAATGATGATGCGCCGCGGCGTCTCGCGTTCGAGCGCGTGCAGCAACTCATGCATACGCGGCGTCGTCAGCATTTCGGACGAATCGGCGATCGGCTGAAAGTTCGGCACGATGGCCAGACGCTCGATCCCGGGCGAATAAATGATGTCGTCGACCGAGGCGTCGCCGAGCAGGAAATCGCTCAAGCCCGCCTCGTTGTTGGACGCCGTGAAGCCGAGAGATCGTGCGACTTGAATGCGCCGCAGATCGAGATCGACGAGAAACACATAGGTGTTCACGTTCTGCGCGAGCGAGATCGCCAGATTGATGGCAGTGAGCGTCTTGCCGTCGCCCGGCGCCAGACCGCTCACGCCGAAGGAGCGCCATTGCTGCTTTTCAAGCCGCCTCATGACGCGCGTGCGGAGGATCTTGTATGAGCGCAGTGCCGCCGGATCAGAAATCCCGGGAAGCACCCCATAGCGTTCGAGTACCGCCGGATCCAGCGTCATCGGCTTGAAGCTGCGTGCTTGTGCTACCTCCGCCGGCGGCGTGGAGGTGACGCGGCGCATCCGCGGATGCTGCGCAACCGGATCGAGCGGCGTGCGTTGCTGCTGCTCGGCGCTCTTGCGCACCGCTTCTTCGATAATGCTCATCCTTCACCGCCTCATACCAACAATTGAATCGAAAGCAGATACGCCGCCACGACGCCGGCAAGTGCACAGACTCCGAACCTGAGCAGACGTCGTTTTTGCACCCCGGCCGTAATCGAATTGGAAATCAAGGGCACCGACACCAAGGGCGAAACGCCAAGGATGTCGCGCACGTCTCGCGAACCGCGCACCGACGGATCCATGGCCTCGGTCGCCACCGTCACCGACAGCGCGATCACGCCAGCCAAGACGATGCCGACGATGAGTAGCGCCAGGCGCTTCGGCTTCGCCGGTGCCGTTGGGACGCTCGGCGCCTGCACCACTGTGAACTTATCGGCCCGCCCACCGGCAATCGCCGCTTCGCTCACTTCCGAATCCATTCGGCGCTTGACGAGTTCCTCGTATTTCGCCCGGGCGCTTTCCAAATCGCGCGTCACGATCCGATATTCGCGCTCGACTTGCGGCGTCAGCGACAGCCGCTCCTCGATGTCACCCATGCGTGCGCGCAGTTCGGTACTGCGCGCCTGCAATGCGCCAATCTGCGAATCGGTCGCATTAAGCTGTGCCTGGAGCTGAATCGCGATCGGCGAATCCGCTGCAATGCTGCGATCGGCTGTCTCGCCGGCGGCAATGCGCGCTTCGAGCGAGTCGATGCTGCGCACGATGCGACGCACGTCCGGGTGATCTTCGCTATAGCGCTGGCGCACCTCAGCAAGCACCGCGCGCTCATTTGCAAGTTGCTGGCTGAGTGTCATGCCCACGGTGGAGCCGCCGCGCTTGAGCGTATCGATCTGACGCCGCAATGCGACGAGATCCGGGTGACTTGGATCGTACTGAATGACCTTGCGGTCGTATTCGGCTTCGAGCGCACGCAAATTAGCACCTTCGGGTGCGGCACTACGCGCCTGCTGCAACTGCGACACGAGCAATACGCGTTCGCGGCGCAACGCTTGCAACTGCGCTTCCGCATCGCGCAGGTCGCGCTCGGTGCGTTCCATCGAGCCCATGTTGACCTGCGTCAGCTCAGGCAATGCACCGGCGTGCTT
>CAZIXV010000085.1:0-13007 GCA_964543105.1 uncultured Steroidobacteraceae bacterium | reverse complement strand
AGCGCTCCACGCAATGGGAACCGCTGAAGTCGAAGCTCGTCGTCGAGGTGCAATACGATCATGTCAGCGGCAATCGGTTTCGCCACGGCACGAAGCTACTGCGCTGGCGGCCGGACAAATTGCCCAAGCAATGCACCTTCGAGCAACTCGAGGCGCCGGGCCGGCCGCGCGAAATCATCCAGCGCATCGTCAGCAGCAGCGCACTGGAATTGAGGTAGCGGCGATCATTGCGCGCCTGTCCTCGACCTTGCTCATCGCCTGCCTCTCACTGAGTTGCGCTGGCGTTCCAACCGCATCGGCCGCTGAACTCGTCGACTATGTGAACGTACTGCGTTCACGCGGTTGCGAAGGACACGCTGGAACGCCGACCAAGCTCGTGCAGACGCGCGCACTCGATGCTGTAGCGAAAGAATGGTCCAAGGGCGGGCGTTTGCAGCAGGCGCTCGAGAAAACCGGCTACGCCGCGTTGAATTCCTCATCGATGCGCGTATCCGGCGCCGCGAGCGAAGCTGCGATCGTGAAAGTGCTCGCCGAGTATTACTGCCGGATCGTGACGAATCGTGCCTTCACCGCGATCGGCATCGAACGACGCGGTCGTGATACCTGGCTCGTCGTCGCGACGCCGCTCGATCTGCCGGCAGCGCGCGATGCCGAGCGGGTCGCGCGCGAGGTATTGCAGCTCGTCAACGCCGCCCGTGCCAAACCGCGAAAATGCGGCAACACTGCATTCAAGCCCGCGCCGCCGCTGTCGTTATCGCCGCTACTCAACAAGGCAGCGCTCGCTCACGCGCAAGACATGGCGCGCAATAGTCACTTCGAGCATCGCGGCACCGACGGTAGTTCGCCTGCGGACCGCGCGACCCGCGCCGGTTATCGCTGGCGACACGTTGGCGAAAACATCGCCTCCGGCGCACCCACCGCACGCTCCGTCGTCGAAGGCTGGCTCAACAGCCCCGGTCACTGCGTCAACATCATGGGGGCGCACTATCGCGAGATGGGAATTGCCTTTGCGCTCAGCCCCAACACTCGCGCACGCATTTACTGGGCGCAGACGTTCGCCACGGCGCGCTGACCGACTCAGCCGATGACGGATCGGCCAGACAAAGCATGTGTCGGCTGTCGCGAGGAGCGTAGGATGCGCGACCAGTATCGGGTTGGGACTTCCTTCGATGCACTTCAAGAAGCGCTGGGTTCTCTGGGCGTTGCTCGCGACGTGGATGATCGTCGCCGGTTGGAACGCATACAAGCCCATGCCAGCAGGAACGGACTTGCACACACCAACGCTGGCGGTCGCGCCGAGCGATGTGCGTTTTCTCTACGACCTCACGTACGCGGATCCGCGCGGGCAGATGGTTCACGAACAAGCCATCTTCGATGAAGTGTTCGCCATCATCGACGCGGCCGAATCGTTCATCGTCGCCGACTTCTTTTTGTTCAACGCCTTCATGGGCGCCGAAAACGCGGTGCACCGGCCGTTGAGCCGCGCATTGACGGACCGGCTGCTCGCCAAGAAGCGCACGCAGCCGGCGCTTTCGGTGTTGCTCGTGACCGATCCGATCAACGACATTTACGGAGGCATCGATGCACCGTTGCTCGATGAATTGCGGCAGGCGGGAATCGACGTGGTGATGACCGATCTGCGACGCTTACGCGATTCGAATCCGCTGTATTCGCCGTGGTGGCGCCTGTTCGTGCAATGGTGGGGTAACGAACCCGATGAGGGCGCAATGCCCAACCCATTCGATACCGGACCCTCCCGTATCACCGTGCGCAGTTGGCTGGCCTTGGCCAATTTCAAAGCCAATCATCGCAAGCTCATTGTTGCCGACAGCGCTGAAGGCACGCTCAATGCGCTCGTCACCTCTGCGAACCCGCACGATGCGAGCAGTGCACATTCGAATGTGGCCGTGCGCTTCAGCGGTCCGGTCGCAAAGCATCTGGCCGACAGCGAGATCGCTGTCGCACGGTTTTCGGGCTGGTCGGACCGCCTGTACATCTCCGCGAAAGAGGCACCACCGCTCGCTGATGCAAGCGATGCAATCCAGCTCTCCTATGTGACCGAAGGCAGCATTCGCGCGCATCTGCTCGACGCAATCGACGCCACGCGCAATGGCGATAGCGTGCGGATCGCCACGTTCTATTTATCGGACCGAAAAATTATCGACGCGCTTATGCGAGCGGCGAATGAGCGACATGTGCGCGTGCAGTTGATCCTCGATCCGAATCGAGACGCGTTCGGACGTAGCAAGGATGGTGTGCCGAATCGGCCCGTGGCCAATGAACTGGTCACGAAGAGCGATGGCAAGGTGCAGGTGCGCTGGTATCGAACGCACGGCGAGCAATTTCATACCAAGCTGGCGTTGATCACGCAGGGCGATCGCCTGATCGCCTCGCTCGGCTCCGCCAATCTCACCCGCCGCAATATCGGCAACTACAACCTCGAAGCGAATATCGCGCTGGCGATGAGTACGCGGCAGCCGCTCGCACAAGAGATGTGGAGCTACTTCGATCGACTGTGGAATAACGAGGGCGCCACCCAATACACCGCCCCCTTCGGCGCCTACCAGGACACCTCGACGGCGAAATACCTCCGCTATCGAATCATGGAAGCCACGGGCTTGAGCACGTTCTAGCCGGTGGGGATTGCGCTACGGTTTAAGCACCCTTCGACAGGCCCAGGGCGAACGGGAAAGCCTATCCGCTGACCGTTGGTGCTGAGCCTGCGAAACCCGAACGCCGTTCGTACTGAGCACGTCGAAGTACGACAGGTTCGGAGCGACCCAGGTCGTGAGGCGGCCTCAAGCCATCCGCGATCCGCTATCGCCCATCGCCTTCCCGTCCGGAATTACTTATCGACGAACGCGCGCTCAATCACGAAATCGCCAGGTTCGCCGATATGTGGGGAGGCGACGAAGCCGCGGGCAGTCAGGATCGCCGAGAGATCCTTCAGCATTTGCGTGCTGCCGCAGATCATCGCGCGATCGAACTGGGGATCGAGTTCGCCCTGCTCCAGATCGCGAAACATTTGACCGCTCTCGATGAGATCGGTGAGGCGGCCGCGATTGCGGAATGGCTCGCGCGTCACGGTCGGGTAATAGATGAACTGTTTGCGCACCATTTCGCCGAGGAATTCATCGTTCGGCAGTTCCTGCGTCAGGTACTCCTCGTACGCGAGATCGCGCCGCTCGCGCACGCCGTGGACGAGCACGACCTTTTCGAAACGCTCATACAACTCCGGATCGCGCACCAGGCTCATGAACGGTGCAAGACCAGTGCCCGTGCTGAACAAAAACACGCGACGGCCCGGCTTCAAATCGTGCAGGACGAGCGTACCGACGGGTTTACGGCTGACGATGATCTCCTGCCCGGGTTCGATCGCCTGCAGGCGCGAGGTCAGCGGACCGTCGGGAACCTTGATGCTGAAGAACTCGAGATGATCTTCATGATTGGCGCTTGCGATGCTGTAGGCGCGCATCAAGGGCCGACCATCGACTTGCAGGCCGATCATGACGAATTGACCGTTCTCGAAACGCATCGCGGGATCCCGCGTGGTGCGAAAACTGAACAGACTGTCCGTCCAGTGATGTACCTGGGTGACACGTTCGCGCCCCAAAACCGCCATACCTTGTCCTCGTCGTTCACGCTGATCCGATAGCGATCGGATTTTTTATAACAAAAGCACAGATCGACGCCCGAACGGGCCGCTGCGCGGGGGTGACGATAATCGTCGTTTCGTTGGATCTAGGACAGACCAATGCACAATCAGCACCTAATGAATCGTCATACCACCATGCTGATTGGGCATACCCATCTTCGAATTCGTCATATGCCTTCATGCGCCTGAAGCAGCGGATTTCCAGAGCCCGCGTCATAAGCCGATAAAAAAGCCGATGCCCATCACCAACGGCGCTTGCTCGGCCAATGCGAAGGCGAAACGTGGCGCATAGGCGATCAACAGAATATGTGTGGCGGCAGCGATCGTGAGTGCGCCGAGCCATGCAACCGCGTCCACCTCCCAACCGATTCGCCATGCCATCAGCTGCCAGACCAGCACGATGGCGAGCCACCGCCGATGCGCAGGTAAGCGCGCGCCGCGACCGGCGTACCGCTCGCCGGATCGAGCAGAGCGGTTTCGTGGCGACGACGGCGCTTATCCGGAGATTGCGCACGGGCCGTCGCCGCGAACCTGATGGCCGCTAGGACTGCTGTGACATAGCTGGATTTTGCGTCGGCTCAATAGGACGCTGCCTCGGATGCAGGTAACTCAGGAATTGTTCGGTCGCACTGCGCCATGAGAATCGCCGCGCATGCGCGACGGCATCCTCGCGCTCGAGCGCGAGCGCATCAAGACACGCCGTGCGCAAGTCTTCGTGTAATGCGCCCGCCTTCGAATCGCCAATCACATCGAGCGGGCCGGTGACCGGATAGGCCGCCACCGGCAGGCCACACGCAAGCGCTTCGAGCAGCACGAGACCGAAGGTGTCGGTCTTGCTCGGAAACACGAACACATCGGCAGAGGCATACACCTGCGCAAGCTCCGCCTGACTGAGCACACCCAGATAATTCACCTCCGGATAGCGCGCACGAAGAGCGACGAGTGCTGGGCCATCGCCCACGACCCATTTCGAACCGGGCAAATCGAGTTCCAGAAAGGCCTCGATGTTCTTTTCGATCGCGACGCGCCCCACGTACAAATAGATCGGCGGCGTCGTGTTGAGTTTGTTGACTTGCTGCGGACGGAAGATCGTGTGATCGACGCCGCGCGACCAAACCTTCACGTGATCGAAGCCCCAGGCTTCCAGATCGTGCTTCACGACGGGCGTCGGTGCGAGAATCGCTTTCGATGTGCCGTGAAACCAGCGCAAGTACGCGTAGGTCCACGACAGTGGAATGCGTAAACGCGCATGCACGTACTCGGGAAAGCGCGTGTGATAGGCAGTCGTGAACGGATGCTTGCGCTGCATCGCCCAGCGGCGCGCCGCAAGCCCCAGCGGACCTTCGGTCGACAGGTGCAACGCATCCGGTTCGAATTCATCGAGACGCCGAAACACCTTGCGTCGTGGCGCAAGGGAGAGACTGATATCGGGATACGTCGGGCAGGGCACGGTGCGAAATTCGAGCGGCGTGAGGTAGTCCACTTCGTGCCCCATCGCCTCGAGTTCCGCCCGCGTGTTCTTCATCGTTCGCACGACGCCGTTCACCTGGGGCTCCCAGGCATCCGTCACGATCATGATCTTCATGCGGCGAGGCGGCGCACGTAGCTTTTCATGGCACACATCCTGCGCAGTGCAGGCTGCGACGATGTGACCACGAGATGACGAATCGGTGAAACGACTCGAAACCGTCCTAGTTGCGCGTGTCACACAATCGTCACGCGCGCGTCATCGCATGGCAGTACAAAGCTGCGACGCTTCGCCTCACCATGAACACATCCGTAATCGCATCGTGAATCTTTCGCGCACCACAGAGATGTTTCGCCGCATCGATGCATTCGAATACGCCTGGTGCTTGCGCTTGAATCGCGGCTGTCATCGCCGCGCGCTGCGCAATATGTTCGTCGTCGTCAGCCGCTTGGGCGATGGCGTCTTCTGGTATGTCTTCGCAGCGCTGCTGCCGATTCTCTACGGCATGTCAGGACTGCATGCATCACTGCGCATGATTGCCGTCGGCGTGATCGGCCTTGCGATCTACAAATGGCTCAAGAATCGACTCGTACGTGAGCGTCCATGCATCTCGCTCATCGGCATCGTCCGTGGCACACCGCCGCTCGATCGTTACAGCTTTCCTTCAGGACACACCTTGCACGCGGTGAGCTTCACGACCTTGATCGTTGCGAGCTTCCCGGAGCTGGCGTGGATCTGCCTTCCGTTCGCCACGCTCGTCGCCATGTCGCGCGTCGTGCTAGGTCTTCATTACCCAAGCGATGTCGCCGCCGGCGCGTTGCTCGGGTTTGCGCTCGCCATGGCCGCACTCTGCATCGCGCCGATTGCATAACCTGTCGCGCGGCTGCTGGCACGCAACGAGCGTGTGCGCGAGCTACCGCGCCAGCAGCACATCGAGCAGCAACATCACCGCAACGCCGATCATGAGCGCGAAGGTCGCAAGACTCTTTGAGTCGCCCCTGTGCGTCTCAGGAATGATCTCGTCGCTGATGATGAACAACATTGCGCCGGCGGCGATGCCGAGAATGATCGGGATCGCAGGCACCACCAGCCACACCGCCGCCGCACCGATCGCCCCGCCAATCGGTTCGACGAGGCCCGTCAGGCTCGCGATGCTGAATGCCTTCAATTTTCTGTAGCCGATAGCCAGCAGCGAAACGGCGACCGCGAGACCTTCGGGAATATTCTGCAGCCCGATGCCGATTCCCAACGAGATGCCATTTGCGACGTTGCCGCCGGCGAAACCCACACCCACGGCCATGCCTTCGGGGAAATTGTGAAGCGCGATCGCGATGACGAAGAGCCAAAGCCGGCTGACTCGGCTGGGCGGACCTTCGCGGCCTTGTTCTAGATGTTCATGCGGCGAGAAATGATGAATCGAGTACATCATGCCTGCGCCGACGAATACGCCGGCAAGCACCATTGCGACGCCCACGCCCGTGTGCGTCGCCTGCGCTTCGGCATGAACGATGGCAGGTTCGAGCAACGAAAAGAACGTCGCCGCCAACATCACGCCTGCGGCCGCGCTGATCAAACCGATGAGCACGCGTTGCGAAGGATTGCGTAACAGAAAAATCGCGAGCGCACCGATGCTGGTACCCAGGCCCGCCAGGAAACTCGCGACCGCGCCGTACCAGAAAACCTGCGAGTCACCAGCCAGCCAGGTCATGGCCTGATAGAACGCGCTTTGAGTCTGAGAGTCCAACAGAACCCATCCACGAAGACATCGACTCGTGCAGTCTAGCTTGACGACAGGTATCCATGCCGCGCCGAAGACAGTCCGCTCACGGGTAAAAGCTGCAAAACGAAAAAGGCCCGTCGCTCTCACGAACGACGGGCCCAGTCAGCGAAGTCTTGGTTTATGGGCTTAGCGGTTTCGCGCCCGCAAAGCCGTTGCGGGAATTCACCACGAAGTCGCGGCACTCGCGACCGGAAACGGGGCAGTCCACGCCGCCATTTCGATAATCCCACCACAACCAGCTGAGTCCATCGGCAGCGGCCTGATCGATCAACTCCCGATACTCGAGATTCGTATCGCCTGGATAGTTGTCTAAGCCGATTTGAATCACGAACGGCTGCTGCGTGACGATTTCATGGAAGGCGCGGCGAGTTTCCAGCTCAGCTCCCGAGCCATAGAACAGCTCACCCTGCCAGCCGTTGTAGTAGCGGTTGGAGGTTCCCCAATATGCCTGCCAGCCAAACATCGTTTGCGGATCTCCGTCCACGCGCACAGGGTCGAGCGCGCGGATCTCGGGACCGTGCTTCACGATGGCGTACAGATCGCGCCCTTGGAAGTTGCTCATGAACTCCAACGGATTGGTGTAGCCCTGCTCGCGAAAGAAACGCAGGTTCACCTTCGCCGCTTCGGCCCATTCTCTCTGACCCACCGCCGTGTCGGGTGCAGTGCGGCTCTTGTATTCCTGCGCAGCGTCGACGATCACATTCGCGCGGTATTTGTTCATCAGGTTCTTGAGCCAAGGGCGCTGCCAAACGGCTAGATAACAAGGCGCGGGTGTCGCTCTCGAGCATGTGCCTGTCCCGGCAGGCGCTTGCAGGTTGTAGAAATTGCCGCCACCGAGCGCATCGCCGATGACGTTATTGCGACCTTCGTCCCAGGTGTACAACGACACCCACACCAACATGCGTCGCGAGACGGCCTTCGCCAAGAACTCATCGAAGTGTGCCGGCGTCATGCCGTTGATGGCATCGAGCGTCAGCAGCACACGCATGGCGTTCGCGCCTGCGTTCGCCATTTCGTCGATCACGGCGAGCGTCGCGCGATCGGCCATCGTGATCTCCGGTCCGCGCGCAATGATCTGCACACCCGCTTTGTCGTAGATCTTGTTGCCCTTGAGCGTGATCTGCCCCGTCGCTGGTGTCGTTGGCGTTGGTTCGGGTGTTGGCGTCGGCGTCGGTGCGGGCGTTGTCGCATCGGTCGTCAACCGTGCCGCAGGAACGATGCTGCGCGGCACGCTCGCCGTGGAATACGCCAGCCGCAGACCCGAAGAACCGCGGCGCTCGTAGTACTCGATCGTCAGTGGATACGACTTGCCGGCCTCGAGGTTCTGAGTGAACTGACGCGTCCGAGGGAAACCATTGCGCCATTCGCTGATGACTTGCTGCCCGTTGAAGCTCATGCGAGCACCATCATCCAGCGTTAAATAAAACACATGCGGTCCGGTCTCGTCGGCAACGAACGAGCCGGTCAATCGCATTGAGTAATTGTCTGCCGGAATTGCCGGATCAGGACTGCGGCTGCCCAGTACGAAGTTAACCTGATCCACCACCTTGGTGAGCGCGGGCGAACCCGACAATGTTGCGTTGTCGTACATCTGCACCGTCAGACCGGACGCTCCAGGAGCAGGCGTCGGCGTGGGTGTTGGTGTTGGTGTTGGCGCTGGGCTCGACGGATTCATACCGCAGCTCACGGTCGCCGCACCGCGTTTGGATGCGCCAGGCGCAGGGTCGCCATCGCAATTGGCATCCGAGAACGTCAACAAGCACGAGCTCTTGCCGTCGCACAGCGACTCGACGTAGGCGTCACACGATCGTGATGCGCTGCTCGACCCATAGCGCGTGGAGAGCACGTTCATACGCGCACCGCCGGTGCAATGCATTCCGTATTGCCAGGTGGCGACCGCATTCGTGTACTCGCATGTGGACCCCGACTGACAAGATGTATTGAAGTCCTTCGCTAGCGAATTAGGCGCATGAGCCGCTATCGCCAGCAACAGAACGAGCGACAGCCGCCCGCGCTTCTTAGAACAGTTATCCATTAACACTCCTCCATAAGGACCCGAGGATATTCGGGGGCGCGCAGGCTATGTGAGTTGCGTATGCGGTGAAAGGGTGCGAAGCGTTGCCATTCGCAGACGCACCGAACGCACGCGCGGCTGAAATGCGCTTGGCAATTTTCTCGCGCCGCACTTACGTCGTTGTCGTATCAACACTTTTCTGTTGATTCGCATCGAGCGCGTTACCACAAATGTCGAACGACAAGTTTTCTTCAGAAAATTCCCGCGTATTTCTTACTTTTTCGACCTACCACAACTGGGTGATTGCGCGGTCAGTAGTGTGATGATGAACTGCCGAACTGCACTGAATGTCGCGCCCGAGAATGTTCTGATTTGAATGAATGAGGATGCGCGGATTCAGATCGATCCGATGAGAAGTTCATTGCAGATGTGCAGCCGCATCGCCGACGCCGGTCGAGCAAGCAGTTGAGCTCGGAGCTTCGCGAGGGGTACGTGTGCGGGCCATGGATGGCTCGCGCGCGAACACCATTTCCGCATCAACAGGCGTTGCGCGTCTTTGAATCCGCCGAACGATGCGTGCTAAGCCATGCTCGCGCGCTACGCCGTGGCTTCACGCGATAAAACCCGCATCTTGCTTGTCGAGATGACTCTCCTGCGGTAGAAGGTCCGTCGCTCACATGGTGGGCCCGACGGATGACACGCAGGGGAGGCATCGATGCGCTGGAACATGCGCAGAACGCTATTGGGGGTTTGTGTAGCGCTCGTGCTTTACGCCATCGCGATAGGCATCGCGGGCGTCATGACGCAGCCGATGCTGAGCGACGCAAGCGGGCGACCGATCGACGCATCGGTATTGAATCGCGTGACGGCGGTCGAAGGCGAGACGATGCCGAGCGGCATTCTTGGCGACGGGCCACCAGGCTTCACGCTCGCGGCCGAGCGCGATTGGTGGCAAGCGCGAGCGCGCCTCACCGAGACGCTGCATCGTGCTCAAAGCGTCACCTTGTCTGTCGACGGACAGCAATTCGTTGCGAGCGTCACTCAGCCTTCAGTGTCGTCCCTCAGCACGGATCTCAGCATGATCATCGGTGCCGCGCTGCTGTTCGTGTTCGGTTGCGTGTTGATCGCAGAACGTCATCCTTCAGCACCGGGGTTGATGCTGTCGATGTTTCTCATGCCGGGCGTTTTCGTCCTGCTTGCAGCAAGCATTTTCTCGCTCGTCCAGGTCGCATTGCCGCAGTGGATCCATAAGACGCTTTTCGCGCTGACGGCGTTGGGCAATGCAGGTCTCGCGGCCGGTCTGCACTTTGCGCTCATCTTTCCACACCCACATCCGCGCTGGCGTATCCGAGCGCGCAAGCTATGGCTGCTGCATGCGTGCGTGATCGGTCATGGCACGCTCGTGGCGTTCGGCATGCTCGCGTATGCCACGCTGTATCCGGTCGCACTATTGCTGGCCGGCGCAATGACGGCGCTGCTCTTGCAGCGAGCTCGTGAGGAGCACGACGGCACGTTGAAATTGCACTTGCTGCTGCTGGCGAGCCCCTTGCCCATCGCATTCGTGCTGTTGTTCGTGTTCTATGCGTACGCGCCGCAGCTTGGCTTGCCGAGCATTGATGGATCCTATTTACCGCTTGCCTATCTGATCGCGCTCGTCGTCTACGCGGCGATCTTCGAGAACGCCATCCTGCAACAACGGCGGATCGCAGAGCGGCACAGCCTGCGCGAGGAACTACACGACGACCTCTTGGCGAGGCTCGCGAATATTTCGCTCATGTCGGAAATTGCGTTGCAGTCGGAGTGCGACCGCGACAGCCTGGCCGCCAGGCTGGCTTCGATTCGTAGTGAAGCGCGAGCGAACGCGGCGTATGCGCGAGGACTATTGCGCGTAAGCGCTGATGGCAGTTGGGAAGACTTCTGTGCACAGATGCGCGAAACAGGCGTCGCGCTGACTCACGCACATGGTGTCGACTTCCAGCTTGCCGGTTCGGGACAAGCAACGATCATCCCGCCGGCGCCCATGCGCATCTGCTTGTACAAAATGTTGGGCGAAGCGATCCACAACACTTTGAAGCATGCGCGCGCTTCGACGATTACGGTCGACCTCTCCCTACAGGGCGACACGATTCACTTTCGCTACTGCGATGACGGTATCGGATTCGATGAGCACACCATTCGCGCAGACCAGTTTGGCCTCGCACTCTTGCGCCGACGAGCGCAAGCGTTGGGGAGCGCACTGCACATCGAGTCGTCGACGCAGATGGGCACGACGCTCGCGTTCAGCGCATCGATTGCATGAGTGCTCGTATGAATTCGGATGTAAGCGTCGCGCTCGTCGAAGATGAGCCCCTCTATCGGCGGTTGTTAGTGGAGCTGTGCCAAGCCTGCGCGGTGAACGTGCGCGGCGCTTTTGGTTCCGTCGCGGAGGCGGCGCAAGCGCTGCCGGCACTCGACCCCGATATCGCACTGATCGATCTGGGGCTACCGGATGCACCGGGCTCGGAGTTGATTGCGACGCTCGCGCAGCGTGCACCGCGCACTCAGTGCCTGGTGCTGACGAAATTCGATGATGACGCGCATCTTTTTCGTGCGCTCGAATGCGGTGCAACGGGTTATCTACTGAAGGATGCGCTCGATCTACCACGGCTACGCGCAGCGCTGGTCGAGGCGATGAACAATGGGGCGCCGATGTCTGCGTCGATCGCGCGGCGCGTAGTCGCTGCCTTTCACGCGCCGCCGGCGCACGGCGGAGGTGCGACTTTGACTGGGCGCGAATCCGAAATACTCGATTGGCTTGCGGCCGGGCACGGCGCGAAACATATCTCGCGCCTGCTCGGCATTTCATACGAGACCGTGCGATGCCACCAAAAGAGCATCTATCGGAAGTTGCAAGTCAACTCAGTCGTACAAGCGGTCGCCAGCGCCTCATCCTCGGGGCGCTGGCGTGTGCTTTCCGCTTTGCGGCGATCAGCGCGAGGCGGCTGATCGCTTGCGTCCTCAAGCGGGCTTACGAAACTTGAGCGTCATGCGGTCGGACTCGCCGATCGCCTCGTATTTCGCACGCAGTTCCGCATCTTCCTTGCTCGTAGACAGACGCGGCGGCAAACGCCATACGCTCTCTTCCGCAGTCGGCCGGTCGTTCGGGTTTGCATTGATCTCGCTTTGCTCGACCAATTCGAAACCCGCCTTCGTGAACGCGTCGATGACCGCGGATTGCTTCACGTAACCGTTGGCGCCGCTCGCCCACTCATCCGGATTGCCCTCTGGCGCGCGATGCGCGACGACGCCGACCGTGCCGCCCGGCTTCAACAGTTTGTTGATATCGGCGAGCGCTTGCGTCAGATGACCGCCCTGCTCTTCGAAGCGCATCATGTGATGGATCGCGCGAATCAGCAGAACAGTATCGACGGTCCCTGCCAATTCATCGGGAACGTTGCCGTATTGCACGGCGCCGAGTTGCGCATCGCCTTCATCACGCCAAGCGGCTGCACGTTCGAGGAAGTCGTTCGTCCAATTCTCTTTCACGCCCGGCTTGGGCGCAGCGGGACCAAACTGCGACCACATCTCTACCGAATAATCCGCGCCGATGACCTTGCCTTCAGGGCCGAGATAATCGAGAAGAATGCCGGTGTACCAGACCTCACCGGGCAAGGTATCGACAACCGTCATGCCAGGTGTGATACCGAAGAATTCGATGGTCTCTTTCGGATGACGATGAGCGAAGCGCGCCTTCGCATCTTCCGGCAGCGCATCGAGCACGCTGTCGAGCGCCGTGTTCTGTGGCGCCATCGTTGACGATTCTGCTTCGCTCGCGACGTCCGTCGTCGGCTCCTGCTTGGAACAGGCAAACAGGGCAAGCGCTGCTGCGCCGATCAATAACTGATTTCTCACCGGGCTCTCCTCTCTGACAATGAGCCGCCGAGTCTAGTCGCGTCCCGACCGGTCATTACAAAAAAATGCGACGCAGCCCACGCAATTGACTTGCACGTCACCACCCTGACTCGCCGTCGGCACAGAAACACAATCCGGCGCGTCGCGCGCGCACCCGCGCGCGGTATTTGCCTTCGCCGAGCGCTGCGTCGAGGACGGC
>CAZIXV010000084.1:6287-13105 GCA_964543105.1 uncultured Steroidobacteraceae bacterium | reverse complement strand
GCTTGATGCATCCTTCAGCCCGATCCGTCGCGTGACCTACACGGTCGAAGCCGCGCGCGTCGAACAGCGCACGAACTTGGACAAGCTCATTCTCGACATCGAAACCAACGGCACGATCGACGCGGAAGAAGCGATTCGCCGCGCCGGTTCGATTCTCAAGGATCAGCTCTCGGTGTTCGTCGACCTGCAAGGTCAGGACGAAGGCGCTTCCAAGGCGGCTGAGCAGCAATTCGATCCGATTCTGCTGCGCCCCGTCGATGAACTCGAACTCACCGTTCGCAGCGCGAACTGCTTGAAGGCCGAGAACATCAATTACATCGGCGATCTGGTGCAGCGCACTGAAGTCGAACTGCTGCGCACGCCGAACCTCGGCAAGAAGTCGCTTACGGAGATCAAGGAAGTTCTCGAAAGCCATGGTTTGTCGCTCGGTATGCGTCTCGACAACTGGCCACCGGTCAGCTTGAAGCGCGACGACGATCGCGATGTGATTTAAGAGAAGCGGATAGCGGACAGCGGATAGCGATGGCCGAAAGGCCCGTGCGGACGCGACGCTCAACAGTCATCAGTAGAAGTTAAGAATCATGCGCCACCAACTTTCCGGCCGGCAGCTAAGCCGTAACGCACCGCATCGCGCCGCGATGCTCCGCAATATGGCTGCCTCGCTGCTGCGTCATGAAACCATTCGCACGACGCTGCCAAAGGCGAAAGAGCTGCGTCGCGTCGTCGAGCCGCTGATCACGCTTGGCAAAGACGACAGCGATGCGAACCGCCGCCGTGCGTTTGCGCAATTGCGCGATGCCGAAGTGGTCGTGAAGCTCTTCGAGACACTCGGACCTCGCTTCAAGACTCGTCCCGGTGGATACACGCGCATCCTGCGAATGGATCCGCGCGCTGGCGACGCTGCGCCAATGGCGCTGATGCAGTTGCTCGATCAACCTGAACTCGCTACCGACGCGGCAAGCGACGAGGACGAGGCACCGGCGAAAAAGACTGCGAAGAAGAAGGCTGCCAAGAAGCGAGTGTCGCCGCGTAAGAAAGCGGTGAAGACCGACGAGGAACGCGCTGCCAAGAAGGCGAAGGCTGAGCAGAAGGCAGAAAAGAAGGCTGAGTCTGCAGCCAAGAAGGCCGACGCGAAGGCGCAAAAGAAGACCGCTGCTGCAGCGACTACGTCTCCGAAGAAAAAGGCAGCAACGAAGAAGGCCGCCAAGAAGAAAAAGAGCACGAAGCGCTAATCGCGATACGACGAGGAAAAGCCGGGCAATGCCCGGCTTTTTCGTATCTATGCTCCCTGCTCACGCTCAACGGGTCGTTGCTGCGCAGGTAGCTGCGATGCCGGCAGGGCGCTGAATCGTCGTCGCCTGATTCCGTCTTACGGCGCTTCCAGCCCGTGGGTATAGAGCACACGCCCGTCAGGGGTGACGAGGATCGCGTCGATGTCTGGCAGCCGGTTGTAAATCTCGAGCGCACGCTCGGGACCAAGCACGAACGCTGTCTTGGACAATCCATCGGTGCGCGTGGCCGTCGGACCGATGATCGTGGCGCTGCGGATCTTGCTTGCGGATTTGCCGGTGTTCGGATCGATGATGTGGTGATATCGCACCCCGTTCTCGTCGAAGTAGCGTTCGTAGTCGCCAGAGGTCGAGAACGCCGCATCCTCTAGCGGTATGCGGGCGATGACCTCGTTCTTGCGGTCGGGATGACGAATGCCAACCACCCAAGGTTGGCCGAAGCGATCACCGATGATCCTGCTGTCGCCGCCCGCATTGACCATCGCCCGTGCGATACCGCGTCCTTGCAAGACGGCAATGCTGCGATCGACCGCATGTCCTTTGCCGATGCCGCCTAGATCGATGCGCACGCCTTCGCGTGCAAACCGGATCGTGCGGTTCTCAGGGTCGAGCAGGAGATGGCGATAGTCGATCGCATCGAGCGAACGCTCGATGCTTTGTTGATCGGGACGCGTGCGATTTCTGAAATCGTACAGGTAGCCGACGCTTGCGTAGGTGATGTCGAAGGCGCCGTCTGTGTCGCGGGAATACTGTTTTGCTTTGACGAGCAGATCGAACAATTCGCGATCGATTTTGACGGGCTCTTTCGCGGCGCGTTGATTGACGAGCGAAATTTCGCTCGTTGGCTTGTAGGTGCTCATGGCCGCGTCGACACGCCGCATTTCGGCGAGTACGGCATCGATGGCGGCTTCGCCTTGCCGGCGATCCTGCGCCCATAGTTCGATGGCGATGCGAGTGCCCATGATGCCGTCCTCGACACGCTCGAACCATTCGGCGTGGACTGGCATCGCAATGAAGCAGAGGAGGCTGCTGAGAGTTAGCGCTCGAAGCATGGTCTTGAGCATGATCGCCATACCTCGATGGTAGGCCTCGTACGTACAAACAAAAAGGGCGGCTCGATGACTCGAGCCGCCCTAAACACACACCAGAGCTATCAGACTTTAGAACTTGAAGCGCGCCGTCAGACCGTAAGTACGCGGTGGCGCGAGGAACGCGTTCAAGCCGCCGGTTTGCGTCGGGGCATCGAACACCACTTGGTAGTAGTCCTCGTCCGTGAGGTTCTGCGCCCAGAGTTCAAGCATCCAAGACTCATCGTCTGCACCCAAACCCATGCGCGCATTCACCAGAGTCAAGCTGTCTTGCATCTTGCCCGGATGAAGGTTGGAGCCGGTGTTGTACTCGGACGTGTATTTCGCACCGACGTTGGTACGCCACACCAGGTCACCACCGAGCGGCTGTTCGAACGTCGCCGACAGGCTGCCCGACCACTTCGGCGCGAACGACATGCGATCGTCGGCACGCGCTTGGCTGAACCACAGCGGGTTGGCGAGCGCCGCCGGATCCTTGATTTGCGTGTCCGCGTAGGTCACGCCGCCCTGCAGGCTCAATTGGTCGAGCGGAGTGAACCACACTATGTCGAGGTCGACACCTTCCGAGGTCACTTGATCCAGCGATGTGACGATGAACTGCACGCCGTCGAAAGTGTTCAGCTGGAAGTCCGTGTAATCCTGGTAGAACACCGCGGCATTCAACAGCAGCGAATTGCCGGCCCATTGCGTCTTGATACCGATCTCATAGGAGTCGACGAGTTCCTTGTCGAAGCTCGTGTCGAGAACGGGAATGGTATCGATTTGATCGCCCGCGCCCGTACCGCTGCGCACGCGATCCAGATTGAAGCCACCGGCCTTGTAGCCGCGCGCATACGATGCGTACGTCATCACTTCGTCGGTGAAGCGATAGGAGAGTTTCAGCGTGCCGCTCCATTCGCTTTCGTCCATCGACTGCGACTCGACTGGATTGACGCGGGCAGGTGCGATGGCAAGCGGGCTGTCCGGATCGAAGTTGGGGTCCGTGAGGCCCAAGCAAGCAAGCCGCATGAGCGGGGCTGCGGCGGCTGGAATCAGGCCCGCTGCAGTGGCTCCGCGCCAAGTGGCGCAGCCCATGCCGTTGTGCGTGTTGTTGTATCGCGAATCGAGATCCTTCGATTCGTTCGTGTAACGCACGCCAACCGTCAGCTCCAACGCATCCGTGAAGCGAATGCTGTTGTTCGTGAACAGGGCCCATGACTCGGAATCTTGCTCGTGAACGTCACGCGAGCCGAGTCCTTCGGGATACAGCCCCGTGACGAGCGGTGCCAGTGCAGGAGCGGCTGCGCCCGCAAGCGCCAGGATGTAAGTGCCGTACTGTGTGCCGTACTGCAGCTGCTGGCGTGAGAGCAGGTCTTCCTGTGCGTAGAACGCACCGAACAGCCAGCTCACCATGTCTGTTTCGCCGGCGAGGCGGAACTCCTGGTTGATCTGCTTGAACTCCGTCAACTGGTTGCCGTCTGGGTCGCGATGCCACACGTCGGCCGCCGAGAATTCGATGTCCTGAGCATTCAGGCTTTCCCAGGTACGGTAGGCGCTGATCGATGTGAGTGTCGCTGCGCCAAAGTCATAGTTGACTTCGGCCGAACCGCCGAGGTCTTCGATTTCCTGCTTCGTGCTGCGGTTGGAATAGGCCACACGGTCGAATGCCTGTGCTGTTGGGTTGACGCCTCGGCCGCCCGCGAGCGCATCGAGCGCTGCCCCTGCCGGCGCACGCGTGGTTTGTACGGCCGCGCAGCACGACTCGTCGCGTTCGCTGAAATCCGCGGTTAGACGAACTTCCAACGCATCCGTCGGCTCGAACAGCATCTGACCGCGAGCCGTCCACACTTTACGATCGTTGTCGTCGGGTTCGACGCGCGGACCTCCGCCGCGATTTACATCCAGGAAGCCATCGCGCTCGCGTGCGCCGATGTACAGGCGTGCGGCGACGGTGTCGCTGATGCCGCCATTGATCGATGCCGAACCTTCCAGTGCGCCATAGTTACCGGCAGTGACTTCGACTTGCGAGCTGAAGTCGTGCGTCGGTCGCTTCGTGATGATGTTGATGACGCCGGCAGAGGTGTTCTTGCCGAACAGCGTGCCCTGCGGACCTTTGAGCACTTCGATGCGCTCGATTTCGCCGAGATCGCCGAAGCCGACGCCGTTACGGGGGCGATACACGCCGTCGATGACGACACCGACCGACGATTCGAGACCGGGGTTGTCGCCGACGGTGCCGATACCGCGGATACGTGCGGTCGTGCTGGCTTCGCTGGAAGTGGAGGTGACGGTGAGACCGGGTGCGAGAACCGTGAGGTCCTTGATGTCCTTGACGCCGGTGTCTTGCAGAAGTTGTTCGGAGACTGCAGTGACGACGATCGGCACGTCCTGCAAGCTTTGTTCGCGCTTCTGCGCAGTGACGATAATGTTCTCGATTGTTCGTGTGCTTAGATCGTCGTCTGTTGCAGTTTGTTGTGCAAACGTTGGAGCGACGGCAAAGGCCAACGCGGTAAAGACGGCTTGGCGCAGGAGTGCGCTTCGGTTACTCATCGATCCCCCTTGTACTCGGCAGTTACAAAACTCGAGGTAACACACGGGCGCGACGCGCACCCGTATGTAGACGGCGCGAAGGTTACTGACTTTGTTGCAGGATCGGAAGCTCTTTGCGCCGAAGCAACAACGTCGAGGAAGCGTTTGAAGTTCGTTTCTGCACTCCGGTTCGGGCTGTAAGGTAGCGAACTGTTTGGTATCGAACGGCGTATCAAGTACAGTTTTGCACAGCGGTCGCAATCGTGGTTTCTCCTTGTGTAGCGACCAGCCCACACGCTTTTGAGCACACGAGGCACTCTCACGTGGATTACGACGTCGTCGTCATCGGCAGCGGCCCTGCCGGAGAAGGAGCGGCCATGATGGCCGCTAAAAATCACAAATCCGTGGCGCTCGTCGAGCGCTATTACGAAGTCGGCGGCGGGTGCACGCACTGGGGCACGATCCCCTCGAAGGCGCTGCGCCATGCTGCAATGTTGCTGCACGATGTGCGCCGCAATCCGCTGCTAAGAAATTTTCGAGGTGGCACGCAACTGACGTATCCGCAGCTCTTGGCGACCGCAGGTCGTGTCGTCGAGGCGCAGGTCGTGAGTCGTCGACGCTTTTATGAGCGCAATCGTGTGCCGATTTTTCCCGGCGAAGCACGCTTCGTTGATGCGAACACCATCACCGTCCAGCCACCGACCGGCAAGGCGCAGCGATTGACAGCGAAACACATCGTGATCGCTACGGGCTCGCGCCCCTACCATCCGCCCGACGTCGATTTCGCGCATCCGCACGTACGCGACAGCGACACCATCCTGCGGTTCGACGAGCATCCGTTTTCGGTCACGATCTATGGCGCGGGAGTGATCGGCTGTGAATATGCCTCGATTTTCACGAACCTGGGTGTAAAGGTCACGCTCGTGAATACGCAGGATCGCTTGCTGTCATTTCTCGATGATGAGATCACTGAGGCGCTCTCGTATCACATGCGCGAGCAGGGTTGCGTCATTCGTCACAACGAGGAATTCAAAGCGCTCGAAGCGCGCGAACACGATGTCGTGCTGCATCTGGAGTCCGGCCGTAAGATCAAATCGGATTTACTGCTATGGGCCAACGGTCGCACCGGCAATTCGGATAAGTTGAACCTCGAGGCCTGCGGGCTTACCGCTAACTCGCGCGGTCAGATCGCGACGAACGATCACTATCAAACCGCCGTCTCGAACATTTACGCAGTGGGCGATATCGCCGGCCCCCCGGCGCTTGCGAGTGCAGCGTACGTGCAGGGCTCTCATGCGATGCAGCACATCCTCGATCCGGACGTGCCGCCACATCGACTGGATACGATTCCGAGCGGAATCTACACGATTCCCGAAATCTCATCTGTCGGCAGTACCGAACGCGAGCTCCAGGAAGCGAAGGTTCCGTACGAAGTAGGGCACTGCCAATTCAAGAATCTGGCTCGCTCGCAGATGAGCGATGAGCGCGTCGGGATGCTCAAGATCATTTTCCATGCGGAAACGATGCAAGTGCTCGGGGTGCATTGCTTCGGCGATCGCGCCTCCGAAATCGTGCACATCGGTCAGACCGTCATGGAAAGCAAGGATTTGAACGATATCCGCTATTTCACGAACACCACGTTCAACTATCCGACCATGGCCGAGGCGTATCGCGTCGCGGCGTACAACGGCATTAATCGGCTGACATGAGTTGGGGGCTGCGGGCTACGGGCCACGGCCAGAGGCTACAGGCTACAGGCTACAGCCAGAATTCCGGGGCAGCTTAGTGATGGATGCGCGGGTTCATTGAGGTAGGAGTACCTCTTCTTCTTTCTCTGGCCGTCACCCGTGGCCCGTTGGCCGTTGGCCGCTGCCGGTCACCCGTGGCCCGTTGCCCGTTGGCCGCTGCCGGTCACTCGTAGCCCGTCGGCCGT
>CAZIXV010000084.1:0-6187 GCA_964543105.1 uncultured Steroidobacteraceae bacterium | reverse complement strand
CGTAGCCCGTCGGCCGTTGGCCGTTGACGGTCGACCGCCAATTCGCTAAAGCCCAGCACGGCAACTAACCTAAGAACACCATCAACACGCTCGTGCCGCGCACGCTGCTGTCAACTAAAACGAAGCTGCGTGAGCAGCGAGGAGGCTATATGAGTATCGTCAAAGAGTTTCGCGAGTTCGCCGTCAAAGGCAATGTCGTCGATATGGCTGTCGGCATCATCATCGGCGCGGCGTTTGGCAAAATCGTCACGTCGTTCGTGGGCGATATCGTCACGCCTCCGCTGGGTTATCTGATCGGCGGTGTCGATTTCACGGAACTGGCAGTGACGCTGCCTGCGCTTCAGGAAGGTAAGGAAGCCGTCACCATCAACTATGGTGCGTTTCTGCAGACGTTGTTCGATTTTCTTATCGTGGCGTTCGCGATCTTTCTCGTCATCAAGATGATCAATCGGTTGAAGCGCAAGCAAGAAGCCGCACCGGCTGCACCCGCCGCCCCGGCGCCGCCGACGCGCGAGCAGGTGTTGCTCGAAGAGATACGTGATCTGTTGAAGAAGCCCTGAGCGCTTTCAAGCACAAAAGTGATCTGCTCGCGATTGCGGGCAGATCATTCACTTCTGTCTTCCCAAAGCGCTGAGTCACTGTGCTGCCGCTGCGAACGCGGCGCGAGTGAGATTCTCCGGCTCTGCGTCAGTGCAAACGACATCGTCCTCGATGCGGATGCCGCCGAAGCTTCGCAACGCATCGACGCGCGACCAATCGATGTTCGCTTTGTGCGCCGACTGACGTGCCTGCTCCAAAAGCGGCTCGATGAAATAAACGCCTGGTTCGATCGTCACAGCGAAGCCGGGCTCCAACGTGCGTGTGAGCCGCAGATACGGATGAGCGGGCGGCGGCTTCTGTTCTTTGCCCGAGTGGTCGATCGCCAAACCCGCCACATCGTGCACTTGCAGACCCAGTAAATGACCGATGCCGTGTGGAAAAAACACGCTGGATAAGCCGCTGCTCACTGCGGTGTCTGGCGCCACGCGAATGATCTTGTGATCGTGCAGCAAGCCTGCAATGCGTCGATGCGCATCGACATGGATGCTCGCGTAGTCGACGCCCGCACGGACTTGGGCGCACAGCGCCTGTTGTAGCGCGTGCATCTCTTCGATCATCTGCGCAAACTCATCGTTGGCGGCAGAGTAGGTGCGCGTGATGTCGCAGGCATAACCGCCAAATTGCGCGCCCGCATCGATCAAGAACGAACGCAAGGTTGCAGGCGGAAGGCGCGCCTGGTGCTGGTAATGAAGCACCGCGGCATGTTCGTTCAGCCCGATGATGTTGTCGTACGGCAGCTCTGACTCTGTGTGTGTCGTCGCGCGGACGTACTCCATATGAATGTCGTATTCGGAAGCACCGGCACGAAACGCGCGTTCCGCCGCAAGATGACCGCGCGCACCGTACAAAGAAGCGCGCCGCATGCATTCAACTTCATACGCGGTTTTCCGTGCGCGATCGAAATGCAGATGATGCAGTAGCGTCATCGGGTTGAGCGCTGCAAAGCCCAGGGCGTCGAATCCCGGTTGCACCTCGCCAATGAATGCGCAGTTCTTGATGTCCTTCAAGTATTGATGTGCGTCATCCGGCTGGCGCATGACTTCGATCGCGAAATGCTTCGTCCAGTAGTCGGCCGGTAACGCAGGCGGCTTGTGCCAGTAGTCGATGGGTTGGAAGAACAGCAACTGCAGCGGCGTGTGCGGCTTATAGATGATCCAGCAATCAGCGCAGGCGGCGAGCGGCGCCCACAGCTTGAAATGCGGGTTCGGCTTGAAGGGATACGACAGATCGTCAAGGAACTGCAGTGGGGCGCGCCCTGCGAAAATCGCAAGCGCATCGAACCCGCATGCGTTTAGCGCGGCGTCGGTGCGCGTGCGCTGCACACGAACGTGGTCGTCATAGAGTGCGGCGAGGAGCGCGGCCATCTTGAGAATCTCGATGCAGCTGGATGATTGCAGTCTAGTCGCTTCGTCAGCGGCGCGTGATTCGGGATTCGAGATGTCGGATGCAACTGAAGTGATCGCTTGATTCGAGTCGGGAGATGACTTCGCGTCGTCGAGTGTCGAAATGAATCTCGACCCACACACGACGCGAACACTCACGCGGCGTATCGATCGCATCAGTGTTAATACGACGATCCACCTCGAGCGCGATTCCGAGGCTCAATTGTCAATGTTTCGTCAATGAGTTCGGCCTGCGTTGCAGTCAATCGGCGACAAATACAACGATGTTCATGAAACGCTGAAAAATAAGGTGTTTTAGAACGCGTGCAAGCTCGATAAATAGTTTCAATCAACATTCAAACGCCCTAGAATTCTTCGCGCGCAATCGCAGGGATCGAGCTCTACGTTGCGAATGTCATCAACTAATTTTTCGGGGTTGCTCTCATGAACACTAAAATGATTTTCACTGCGCTCGCAGTTTCAGTTTCTCTTTCGCTCGCTGCTTGCGCGAAGCAAGAAGATCAAGCTGCAGATGCCGCTCAAGAAGCTGCTTATGACGCAAGCCAAGCTGCCGATGCAGCCGCTGATACGGCAAGCGAAGCTGCTGGCGATGCGGCTGCTGCTGCCAGCGACGCTGCTGACGCCGCTGAAGCTGCAGGCGCCGATGCCGCTGCTGCTGCGGAAGACGCCGTGACGCCGGCTGAAGGTGCTGCTCCTGAAGCGACGCCTGCTCAGTAATTACGGCTGAGAAACTCCGGGCGACCAGCTATGCTGGTCGTCCGGATCTCGGGCCCGTCGCTCGAGTCGATTTTTGAAGTCCCGTGCCAGTCAGTATTCGCGACGCACTACATTCCCCACCGGATCGCGCCTGGATCCAAAAGACGTATGCCGAGTATCTCGAGGAGCTCTCGAGACTCAGCATGAACACCGGCATCTTCCCCGTCGCCGGTGAATTCGGTGAGCGTGAGCCAGAACTGCTGGCGCGCTGGTTCGCAGATGACAGTTCCCACCCGTTGATCATTTTGAAAGACGACAAGCCAGTCGGCTTTGCGCTCGTCAGCCGCCCGCCACGCCATCAGCGCGATGCAATCGATTTTCGTCTCGCCGAATTCTTCGTAGCCGCCGATCAACGCCGACTCGGCATTGGTAAAGAAGCCGCCGTTTTGATCTTCAATCGCTTTGCCGGGACGTGGGAAATCAACGAATTCCAATACAACACCGCTGCAATCCGCTTCTGGCGCAGCGTGGTTTCCGATTACACCAAAGGCCGTTTTCGCGAAGTGCGCACCCACGGTGAGGTGAAGCAGGTGTTCGATTCGCGTCTAAGAAGGTGATCAAGTGATGAAGGTGATCCGGTGATCGGGTGGTCGAGGTCAGAAGAAGGCGAGTGGATGATCCAGTGATCAGGTGATCTTGATCAAAAGTCCAAAGCTGGAGACCCCCTCCCTAACCCTCCCCCGCTCCGCAGGGGAGGGAATGCTCTGCCCATCGTCATCGCGCATCGGACGCTGAATCCTGCTCCCTTCTGACCTCGATCACCGAATCACCGAATCACCTCGATCACGTTGGCCCCCCGATCACCTCGATCACCTCGATCACCACATCACCTGCGTCACCCCACACGACGCAAATACGGCGCAAGAAACCGCCCGGTGTGCGACTCGGGATGCTGCGCAATCTCCTCAGGGGTGCCGACAGCGACGATGTCGCCGCCACCCGTGCCGCCTTCGGGACCTAAGTCGATAATCCAATCCGCCGTCTTGATGACGTCGAGGTTGTGTTCGATTACGACGATCGTGTTGCCGTCATCACGCAGGCGTTGCAGCACGCCGAGCAATTGTTCGATGTCATAGAAGTGCAGGCCGGTCGTGGGCTCATCGAGGATGTAAAGCGTGCGGCCCGTCGCGCGTTTCGAGAGTTCCTTCGCGAGTTTCACGCGTTGCGCTTCGCCGCCCGATAGGGTGGTCGCGTTCTGGCCGAGGCGAATGTACGAGAGACCGACATCCGTCAGGGTCTGCAGCTTCGATGCGATCGTCGGCACGTTGCGAAAGAACTCGAGCCCGTCCTCGACCGTCATCTCGAGCACTTCATTGATGCTCTTGCCCTTGTAGCGGATCTCAAGCGTTTCGCGGTTGTAGCGTTTGCCCTTGCACACATCGCACGTGACATAGACGTCCGGCAGGAAATGCATTTCGACTTTGATGACGCCGTCGCCCTGACACGCTTCGCACCGGCCGCCTTTGACATTGAAGCTGAAGCGCCCAGGTTCATAGCCGCGCGTTCTTGATTCCGGCACGGCCGCAAAGATTTCACGGATCGGTGTGAACAAGCCGGTGTAGGTCGCGGGATTCGAGCGAGGCGTGCGGCCGATCGGACTTTGATCGATGTCGATCACGCGGTCGATCTCATCGAGACCATCGATGCCATCGTTCGGCGCCGGCTCGGTCGAGGCGTCGTTCAAATAGCGCGCGACGGATCGATACAGCGTATCGTTCACGAGCGTCGATTTGCCCGAGCCGGAAACGCCCGTGACGCACGTCATCAAGCCGAGCGGGATGTCGACGCTCACATCGCGCAAGTTGTTGCCGCGCGCATTCCGGATCTTGATCGCGCGCTCGTCTTGCCGCGGCGTACGCATTGTGGGAACGGGAATGGCGCGCGCGCCCGACAAGTACTGGCCGGTAATCGATTGCGGATTCGCAGTGATCTCATCGGGCGTGCCTTGCGCGACGATTTGGCCGCCGTGGACGCCTGCGCCAGGGCCTAGATCGACGACATGGTCGGCGTGCCGGATGGCGTCCTCATCGTGTTCGACGACGATGACTGTATTGCCCAGGTCGCGCAGCCGATCGAGCGTGACGAGTAGCCGCTCGTTGTCACGTTGATGCAGACCGATCGATGGCTCATCGAGGATGTACATGACACCGACGAGCCCGGAGCCGATCTGGCTTGCGAGCCGAATGCGTTGCGCTTCGCCGCCCGATAAGGTTTCGGCGCTGCGATCGAGCGTCAGATATTCCAGGCCAACATCGCACAGGAAGCGCAGCCGCTCGCCGGTTTCTTTGACGATCTTCAAGGCAATCTCGCCACGCCATCCGGCGAGTGTCAGTTCATTGCAAAAACGCAGCGCCTCGCCCACGGGCAGGCTCGTGATCTGCGAGAGATTGCGATCGGCTACGAAGACATTGCGCGCGGCGCGATTCAGTCGTGAACCGTGGCATTCGGGGCAGGGCTGGTTGCTCAAGTATTTCGCAAGTTCCTCCCGCACGGCGTTCGATTCGGTTTCGCGATAGCGTCGCTCGAGATTCGGAATCACGCCTTCCCAACGATGTGAGCGCTTGGAGGTGTTGCCCTTGGCGTCGGTGTACTTGAATTCGATTTTTTGCTCGCCCGCGCCGTAGAGCACCACCTTCTGCTGTTTCGCAGTGAGATGGCTCCATGGCGTTTCGATGTCGATCTTGAAAGGCTTGGCGAGCGATTGGATGAGCTGGAAGTAGTAGATGTTGCGGCGATCCCAGCCGCGGATCGCGCCGCCCGCAAGCGACAGATGGCCGTGATGTACGACGCGCGCAGGATCGAAGAACTGCTGAACACCCAGGCCTGAGCAGGTGGCGCACGCGCCGGCGGGGTTGTTGAACGAAAACAGACGCGGCTCGAGTTCGGCAATGCTGTAGCCGCAGATCCGACATGCAAAGCGATCGGAAAAAATCAATTCTTCGCGTTGCGGATCATCCATGAAGGCAACGCGCGCGGTGCCATTCGACAGCCGCAGCGCCGTCTCGAACGATTCTGCGAGTCGTTGTGCGATATCGGCGCGTACTTTGATGCGGTCGACGACGGCTTCGATCGTGTGCTTGCGTTTGGCATCGAGTTTGGGCGGCGATTCGAGTTCGACGACATAGCCATCGATCCGCGCTCGCACGAAACCTTGATTGCGTAATTCGTCGATGACTTGTGCATGCTCGCCTTTGCGATCATCGATCAGCGGCGCGAGCAGCAGCACCGGCGTGCCCTCTGGCAAGCGCGTGACTTGATCAACCATCTGGCTGATCGTTTGCGCATCGAGGTCGACGCCGTGATCGGGGCAGCGCGGGGTGCCGACACGCGCGAACAATAGGCGCAGGTGATCGTAAATTTCGGTGACCGTGCCGACCGTCGAGCGCGGATTGTGCGAGGTCGATTTCTGTTCGATGGAAATCGCAGGT
>CAZIXV010000083.1:0-13126 GCA_964543105.1 uncultured Steroidobacteraceae bacterium | reverse complement strand
TTGCACCTTCTTCACTGGATTTCGCGTGTGATCAGCCCGAACAACGTTACGTTTGCAGCGCTTGGATGCCTGGGCATCGCATGCATGTTCGTGGTGGGGTTGATTCATCCGTATGCGTTTCGTGAAGACGGCTATATCGAAAGTTTGACGGCCATCTTCTTCGCGATCGCTGTAGTCATTGCGATCTGGCGGTTCATCGACGCAAAGAAACACAGTGCACCTGCGGGACGGTTGATTCTGCTTGGCGCGCTCGCCGCGTTCGCTGCCGTTCTGAGCTTGAGCGAAATCAGCTTTGGCGCCCGTCTCTTCGGTTTGCAGATGCCGGAGATGCGTGGCGGCGGTGAGTTCGACGGCGGCCATGACGTGGTCATCGTGATCTACCGTTACGCCACGAGCGATGGACGCATGCGCGCGGCTATCGCCCTCCTTATTTTCGCGTTGGTGGCCGCTGCGCTGCTGGCTTGGCGGTTTCGCAACGAACTCATGCAGGCGGCGCGCTTCATATATAAGGACCGCTTCGCGTTCCGCATCACTTGGATTCTTGGCCTGCTCGCGCTCGCCGTGGTGTTCGACCTTCTACCATCGCCCTATGCCGCGTTGCTCGAGGAGGCCATCGAGTTTTGTGTGAGCGTGATGTACGTGTTTACGGTGTTCGATCTGCGCTCCGCCCGCGAAAGTGACCTTCAGCGGGCGCCGCTTTCAGGCTCGGACGAACACTTGCTGGGCTAAGTCTTTTGCCGATTTTGGCAAATCGAGGTTGCTAGTTCGCTTCCCGCTGTGTTACCAAGTGCACCTATGAACTTCGGCCGTTTCTATCGATTCTGGTTTTACGCGCATCCGGTGCCGCTGGCGGAAGGATTGGGTACGACTTGAATCGATAGAAACGCACGAACCCAAACTAAAAACCGCCAGTCTCTGGCGGTTTTTTTTTGACCGCAATTTTTGACCTGAGCTTTAGCCCTACTTTCTTTAACTGGATTCATCGACAAGCCCTGGCGCAGCGCCGGCAAACGCCAAGCCGCTTCGCCCAGCGAGGAGAAGACCGTGAACGTTCGTACCGATGATTTACGTATCCGCGAGCTGCGCGAGCTCACGACGCCCGCGACGCTGATGCAGGAGCTCGCGATCACGAACCCTGCCTCCATCACCGTGGCGGCCGGACGGAACGCGTTCCAACGCATTCTCCATGGTGAAGACGACCGGCTTGCCGTCATCATCGGCCCCTGCTCCATCCACGACACCGCAGCCGCCATGGAATACGCGCAACGCTTGAAGGAACAGCGCGAACGGCACAGCGATACGCTCGAAATCATCATGCGCGTTTACTTCGAAAAGCCGCGCACCACCGTCGGTTGGAAAGGCTTGATCAACGACCCGAACCTCGACGGCAGCTTCAGCATCAACGAAGGTTTACGCCGCGCCCGCGGTTTGCTTCTCGACATCAATCAGCTCGGCCTGCCTGCCGGCTGCGAATTTCTCGACATCATCACTCCGCAATATCTTGCCGACCTCGTCGCCTGGGGCGCGATCGGCGCACGCACGACGGAAAGTCAGGTGCATCGCGAAATGGCTTCTGGCTTGTCATGCCCGATCGGTTTCAAGAACGGGACCGATGGCAACATCAAGATCGCCATTGATGCGGTTCAAGCCGCCTCGCACTCGCATCATTTCCTGGCCGTCACGAAGCAGGGTCACAGCGCAATTGCGACCACTGCAGGCAACGGCGATTGCCACGTCATCCTGCGCGGCGGCAAAACGCCGAACTACAGCGCTGAACACGTCGAAGACGTATGCCGTCAATTGCACGCTGCACGCTTGCAACCGAAAGTGATGATCGACGTGAGTCACGGCAACAGTAACAAGCGACCGGAAAATCAGCCGCTCGTGATCGACAACGTCGCGACTCAAATCGAGAACGGGGAACAGCGCGTTCTTGGCGTAATGATCGAAAGCCATTTGCAAGCAGGTCGCCAGGACATCGTCCCTGGACAGCCGCTCGTCTACGGGCAGAGCGTCACAGACGGCTGCATTGGTTGGGATACGTCGGTCGACGTGCTGGAGCGCTTGTCCGCAGCGGTCAGGAAGCGTCGCGAGCTGACCGCGTCGCAAGCACTGCGTCCCGCGCTCGCTGTGTGATCGTGTGATCGTGTGATCGTGTGATCGTGTGATCGTGTGATCGTGTGATCGTGTAGGGGAATGCAGCTATGGCTGCACGTCAATTCATATACGCACACTGGACTGCCGGCGCTGAGGGCTTGCAAATGCCGGCTTCAGCATCATTTGAAAGGTCGCAAGCCGCGAAACATTCATCAACGCGAGGTCACAATGGCTACAGGTTGGGCCGGCGATGGCGCCGTGCAGGATCAAATCGACGCGACGATTAAAGACGCTGTCGAACGCGCGAAAAACCGCTTACCGCAAGGTGAAAGCCTGACGCATTGCGCCGATTGCAATGCCGCGATTCCGGAAGCGCGTCGAAAAGCCATCCCTGGTGTGCGACTCTGCGTCACGTGTCAGGAAGCGGAAGATCGCGACGCACAGGCGTTCAGCGGATACAACCGGCGCGGCAGTAAGGATAGTCAGCTGCGTTGATGAGCGGCTTCCCCTCCCCCGGGAGACATTCTGCCGAGTTTTTGCCTTTGTCTTTCCCGTTCGTGCTGAGCTTGTCGAAGCACGTGTCTCACCTTATCCCGCTCGGCTACTCACATCGCTTGCGAGGGCGCCCTTAGACAGGCTCAGGGCGAACGGAATATGGCTCACGTGCGGAATGCATATGGTCGCGATCAGCGGCGTGCGGTGACTCGTTTGCGGTTGTCGTCTGGGGCGCGGTCGATCAGTTTGTTGTAGGGGTCGATGCCGGCGTCGTAGGGCTCGCTGTCGACTCGCACCGTGATCGCGCCTTGCGGTTGCTCAAACCGATGTCGCTCTAAATACAGCACTCGCTCCTGCCCTTCCGTCGCGCCCGGCGCGCGCGCGAATACACCCACTTCGATTTCATCGCTCATCGGGAGCGCCGACTCCACGCCTTTGCCATCGCTCTGCGATTTCGCCAACGAATATTCGATCGTTACGTCGTAGCTGCCATCGGCGCGTTGTCGCCATGTCGCATCGGTGACACGGTTGTCGTAGAAGACGATCCTGCCGAACAACTCATCGATCAGTGCATGCTTCTCCGCCGGCGCATCAGCGCGCAGGTATTCGAGAAACTCCGCCGTGGTCGTGTACGGCGGCTGCTGAAATGCTTTGTCCGCAAGGTAGCGCGCGAGCGTTCGGTTCAACGCATCCTCGCCCAGTTCATCGCGCAGGCGATAGAAGACGAGCGACCCTTTCGAGTAGTGGATGTATGGCTGATTCTCGACTCGCATCAGCGGCTGTTCTTCGATCAGCTCAGAGCCGCGGCCGCTCAAGTAGCGATCGAGTTCGTATTTCATGAAGCGACGCATGTTGTCGCGACCGTATTCATTCTCCATCACCATGAGCGCGGCGTATTGCGACAGCGATTCGCTCAGCATGCCAGCGCCTTGCACATTCGCACCCATCAGCTGATGGCCCCACCATTGATGCGCGATTTCGTGCGCCGTGACATAGAAGACGTAGTCGATGTTTTCGGGATCTTCGATGTCGGCAATGAAGCCGATGCTTTCCGAGAAAGGAATCGTATTCGCAAAGCTCTGGGCGAATTGCCGATAGCGCGGGAATTCAAGAATGCGCACTTGTTTGTGCTGGTAGGGCGAGAACTCGCGTGAGTAGTACTCGAGCGATTTCTGTGTCGCTTCGATCATGCGCTGCACGTTGTAGGCATGGCGCTTGTCGTAATACACCTCGATCGGTACATCACGCCACATGCCGCGTGCCACTTCCCAGTCTGCCGAGAGAAAGCAGAAGTACGGCATCATCGGCTGATCCATTTTGTAGTGGAAATAGCGCCTTCCGTTCTCCTCCCATTCTCGCTGCAAATAGCCCGGCGCGAGCGCGATCTGGTCCGCATTCGTGCTAACCGTCGTCTCGAAGTCGATCCAGTCATTGCGTCCAATGAAGTTGTAACGCCTTGCCGCTTCGTCTTCGAGCTTAGGCACGCGCGGTACGTCACCGAGTCCACGCTTGCGGCGTTCGGCGCGATCGACGAGCTGCGCGCCTTCGTTGTAGCCGAATAGCGGAAACACCTGGGCGTTATCGAAGAACGTGCCGTTGTGGATCACGATTCCCGGGGAACTATCGTTGGTGAAGCCTTGCGTGCGGTATTCGAGATCGAATGCGAACTCGCGCATCTCTCCTGGCGCGATGGGCGAGGCCAGCCGGTAAATGCGATAGCCCACCTTGGCGTCATCCACCCCTAGCTCGGCTGCACCGAACTCGAAATGAAATTCACTCACCTCGGGATTCAGATAGACATGCAGCGACTCGACAGGGGTCGCATGCGTGTTGCGCAACTCGTAGCGTCCGCGAATCTTCAAACGCCGCTCATCCGGATAGATATCGACATCCGCGCGGACGCTCGTAATGGTGGGCTGCGGAAGATCCTTGTACTGGCGATACGATTTTTCGTAGTGCGCTTGCTGATCGGCGCGCACATCGCTTGGCACGTACTCGTTCAGTACATTGGTGTTGTAGAAGATCCAGACGCCCGAAGCGACGAAGAGCAGTAATGAAACCACCAGTGCATAGCGCATCTTCGGCGTGAGCGCCGCGCGCGCATCGCGCCAGCGTGAGCGCCATGCGCCGCTCGTACCGCGCGACCAGAACAGGCCGGCAATGATCAGCAATGCTGCCGCCAGCGCCGCCCAGTACACGTTGAACCACGCCCAGCCCTGCAGGAAATGGCCGTAGCCGTTCATGTCCGAATACGGCGCACCGGAGGTGGACGCGTACCGATACAAGTTGTGCTCCAGATCCAAGGTCGGGAGCATCTGCATGATGACGAACAAGACGATGAACAGCAGGTAGCCGGTGAACTTGTTGTTGCTCACCACCTGCAAGAAGATCGCCGCAAACGCCATGAGCATGAACGGCACCGCAAGAATCGCGATCCCGCCGAGATAGGTCAGCGGTTCGATTGCCGTGTGACCGGAGATCAGCTGGTAAACGAGCGTCGTAACGACACCGATCAGCAGGAAGATCACGACAACGAGCATGAGCGCGAGCGTCTTCGCTGCAAGCGGCACCCAGTTGGGTACGGGCAACGCATCCGTGATCTCGTGAAATCTCGCATCGCGCTCGCGCCAGACGATTTCGCCGCCGTAGTACCCCACGATGATGACGAGCAAGAACGCATAGCTGCCGCGTATCAGGTCGAGCATGAGGCTCGTCATCGGATGCACGCTCGTACCGTAAAGCGTGTCGAGAAACGGTAGCGCGCCGCCAAGATTGAACACGGAAAACACGAGCACGATCAGAAACGGCACGCTGCGCAGCACGCCGCGCACATCGAAATTCAATTGCTGGAAGAACTGCGCCCGATGCGCTCGCGCGTCGAGCACTGGCGCGCGACGGGGGATCTGTACGGTGCCGATAGGCGTCGTGCTGGCAGCTACCTCACGCGTGTGCCGCCGCAGCTTTCGCGCTCGCGTGCCCTCGCGCATGGGTTTGAACAAGACATGCGCCAATGCCATCAAGATCGCTGCGATGCCGAGCCAAAGCATTCGATTGGTCAGCAACACACCCGCGACGGTCGGTAACTGTGTGTTGCGTTCATTCGCCGACCAGTAGCGTGTTTCCTGGCCGAAGGCATTCACACCGAAAGGATCCAGCAGCGCACCGAGCGTGCGAAATTCGACATCGTCGGTCATCTGCTGCGCGACGATCCACAAGACGAAGAACGCGATCACACCGACATAGACACCGAGCAGCTTCCGCGTCGTCACCGCCAACAGCGCAAGCAGCGCGCCCATGAACACAAGATTGGGAATGATGAGGACGGCGAAGGACCACAGGAACGGCAGCACCGAGAAGGGCCCGATGCGCTCCTGGTCGAGCCACGGCATGGCCGCGCCGACCACCATGCCGATGCCGGCGCAGATGTACACGACGATGCTCGCGAGAATGCCGGCGCTCCAGCGGCCCCAGATGTAATCGCGCTTGCGCATCGGGGTGGCGAAGAACAATTCGTCGGTGCGCATCTCGGCGTCGCGCAACAATGGTTGCGCAACGAATACCGTGACGATGAACAAACCGATCACGCTGAACAGACCGAACCATTGCACGATCACGAACGGCGCATTGCGATTGACGTTGCCGACGCTGCCACCGAGTTGCACCACATCCGTGCTGGCCGCAGCAAACGCCATCAGCGCAAAGACGATCGCCGCGATCCATACGATCGGGGAACGAAGCTGCAATCGAAGATCGAATTGGGCGAACTCGCGAAACACGCTGGGCTTCCTGTGATGACTACGCCGCGGTGTGATTCGTCGCTTGGTGCTGTCTCAGCCGATAGAAATACACGTCCTCGAGATCGGGCGGGATCTGCTCGAAGCCGTCGCCCGGCGGACTTTCACTATAGATATGTATGAGCGGATGGCCTGCGATCAGCCGGCTCGAAAGCACCGTGAAATTCTTCTGATAGTCGGGCAACGCCTCTTTCGCGATTTGTTTGCTCCAGATGCGATCGTGCATGGACTCGATCGCATCGCGTGGCTCACCCGTTTGCCACAGCTCACCCTGAAAGATCATCGCCATTCGCGGGCAGAGATCGGTGACGTCCTCGACGATGTGGGTGGAGAGGATCACGACGACCTCTTCACCGATTTCTGCCAGCAGATTCAAGAAACGATTGCGCTCTTCGGGATCGAGTCCGGCTGTGGGCTCATCGACGATGACCAATCGTGGGCGACCGATGAGCGCTTGAGCGATTCCGAAGCGCTGACGCATGCCGCCGGAAAACGTACCGAGCTTGCGCTTGCGTGCATTCCAGAGATTCACCTGCTTCAGCAGGCCCTCGACGATGTCTTTACGCTCGCCGCGGTTCGCAAACCCTTTGAGCACCGCAAAGTGATCGAGCATGTCGTAGGCGCTGACTTTGGGATACACACCGAAATCCTGTGGCAGGTAACCCAGCAACGCGCGCACCTTCGCCTTTTCTTGCAGCACGTTGATGCCATCGAAGTCGATCGTGCCGGTGTCGGCATCTTGCAAGGTTGCGATCGTACGCATGAGCGTTGACTTGCCAGCGCCGTTCGGACCGAGCAGACCGAACATCCCGGATGGAATGTCCAACGAAATATCGTTCAGTGCGCGTACGCCATTGGGATAGGTTTTCGACACGCTGCGGATCTTGAGCATCGGATGTTCTGCGCAAGGCAAGGTGAGCATGGTTAGAAATCCGTGTGTAGACGCCACATAGGGATCCAGGGTTGCACAGCAAGTCTAGTTCGAGCTATGCATCCTACTGTTGGGACTGGTTCGGCGCGATCAGCACGATACACTCGCCGCTTCCCCAAAGGCGCGGAGTCGAGTTTCCATGGTCACGCTCATTATCGGTCTGGTGATTTTCCTTGGATTCCACTCGATTTCGATCGTGGCGCCTGCCTGGCGCGAACGCACTCAGCAGCGCATGGGCAAAGGCGCGTGGAAGCTGTTGTACACCATCGCTTCGCTCATCGGCTTCGTACTGATCGTCTACGGCTATGGCCAGGCACGCATGGATCCCATCGTGCTGTACGTTCCGCCCGTTTGGACGCGGCACCTGAGCGCCCTGCTCATGCTGCCCGTCTTCCCGCTCATCCTCGCCGCCTATTTGCCGGGTCGCATCAAGACTGCGCTGAAGCATCCCATGCTCGCGGCCGTGAAGTTCTGGGCGCTGGCGCATCTGATTGCCAACGGCATGCTGGCGGATGTGCTGCTGTTCGGCGGCTTCCTTGCGTGGGCAGTCGCCGATCGCATCTCGTTCAAACATCGCACGCAGCCGGATCTGCGCACTGCCCCGGCAACGAAGGCGAACGACGTCATCGCGGTGGTCGGCGGCCTCATCCTTTATGTGGTCTTCGCGATGTGGCTGCACGTTCGCTGGATCGGGGTGTATCCGTTCGCAATGTGATCGCCACGCCCAGGTGTCGGTCTTTGGCGTCGCTTGGCGACGCAAGAGACCGAGGGCGGCGCGAGCTGACGTTTTACGTCACATGTGGACGGCGCGCTATATACTATAACTCATTGATTATTCTACACTTTTACCAAACCACTCTCGCGGCATGGACATTGCAATCTGCCTTTGCAAGTCCGCGTCATAGAGAGTGAAGAACAATGAGATGCGAAGTCGTCGGTTGGGTTTTCATCGACACCGACCAGCCCAAGTTACTCGTGCGCGAAGCGCGCGCCGCCCGGCCCCGTAGCGTCAGCGTGAGCGAAACCGTTGCGGATCGCGCGCTGCAAACCGGCGCGTTTCGACGCGATCCGATCGTCGACCCGCTGACCCGACAGACGATCGGCTACGAAATGGAAGCCTTGCCCACGCCTTTCGCCTAAGGCCGCCTCACTGCATTCCGAACACTGTTGCGATGGCCGCACTGCCGCGGCCGACGGGATCCTGGCGAATCGCTTTTTCCTCTTCGCCAATCTGCTTGAACAGCGCATCGAGACTTTGCCGCAGGACGTGTTGTTCGAGATCGAGATCCGGCTTGTTCGCCAGCGGCAATTGTTTGTACGCCGACAGCAGCTGCTGATACTGCTGATAAAACCCAAGCTGCTGCAGATTGCGCTGGATGATCGGCAAATAACGCTGCCGTAGCGAGTTCTCGGTTTGGCCTCTGAAATAATCCGTCGCGGCCGTTTCATGGCCGCGAACGATGCCTAGTGCATCGGCGATGCTCATCGCGCGCACCGCATCGACGAAGATCGCTTTCGCCTCGCTCGCGGCCTGCTCGGCGCCTTGATTCATGAGCGCCTCGACGCGTTCGATCTGACCGCCCAAACCGAACTGCTTCAAGCGCGTGGTGATGGGTTGGACCTGCTGCGGCAGCTCGATGCGATACAAGGCGTTCTGACTGTAGCCGCCGCGCTGCGAAAGCAGGTCTGCAGCGCGCGTGCTGCCAAGCTCCAGCGACGTCTTGATCGCCGCCGCCATCAACGACGAATTCGAGCCTGAGGCGCTGCCATTACCCGAGCCCATCACTTGCGACATTTCGGCGCAACCCACGCACGCCACCGCCACGAGCAGCATCAACGTTACTTTCCTGAACACGATCGACCTCGACACACGCAATGGCAGAAGGATCGGCATGATAGGCCGAGCTGCGCACCCTGCGACAGCATCGCCGCCATCGATTAGGCTGGCGGCATGTCGCTACGTTCGCTGCTGCATCTGCTATTGCATTTCGCCGTCCCGCTCGGGATTGCGCTGCTTTTTTTCCGCAGCCGCTGGAAGCGTGCATTTCTGATCATGGCGGCGACGATGCTCGTCGATCTCGATCATCTCCTCGCCGAGCCGATTTACGATCCGGATCGCTGCAGCATCGGCTTTCATCCCTTGCATACGTGGCCGGCAATCCTCGTTTACGTCGCGCTCACATGCTTCAAGCGCACACGGCTCATCGGTTTGGGTTTGCTGCTGCATATGGCGTTGGATGCGAGCGATTGCTGGGCGCAGCATCGGCTCTCCGTTCTCGGCCCGACGCCGTCTTGTCACATCACGCCTTTCGAGTCGCTATCTGCATGACGCCCTTGATCTATGTCGCCGCCGCACTCGCGGAAATTGCCGGCTGTTTTGGCTTTTGGGCGTGGCTGCGCCTGGACAAGTCCGCATGGTGGCTCGTGCCTGCCGCGGCCTCCTTGTTCGCGTTCGCTTATCTATTGACGCTCGTACAAACACCCACCGCCGGTCGCGCCTTCGCTGCCTACGGCGGGGTGTACATCGTCGCCTCACTGATGTGGATGTGGCTTGCCGAGGGGGCGCGGCCCGATCGCTGGGATATCACGGGGGCTGTGGTGTGTTTGGTCGGCGCCGCCATCATTCTGGCCGGGCCACGCTGAGACTGCAGAAAGAGGCGAGCGCTACAATTCGCGCCATTCGCCCTTTTAACCGGAGAGCCGTCGTGAGCCTTACGAATCGACAACGAGAAGTCGTCACCCTGCTGTGCGAAGGCTTGAGCACGAAACAGATCGCACGACAGCTCGGCGTCGTGCCCGCGGTGGTGTCGAATCACCTGCTCGCGGTGCGCAAAGCAAATGGCCTCAAAAACGTCGCGCAAATCGGCATGGCGGCGCAGCGCGCAGGCATCGTGGGATTGCGGCGCGGAGGGTAGCCGCTGCACGGAGGTCTCAAGCTGCTCGATGAAACTTCCGATCACTTGAGCCGTTCACTGACACCGATCCCGCTTCAGGAGCGCTGTCATGAACGACCATGTGTACAAGACCGTCGAAATCACCGGCTCGTCTACGACCAGCGTCGAAGATGCGGTGAAGCTCGCCATCGATCGTGCGGCATCGACCATCAAGAACATGCGCTGGTTCAAGGTGACTGAAATCCGCGGCGCCGTCGATAACGGCAAGGTCGGCTATTGGCAGGTCACCATCCAACTGGGCTTTACGCTGGAATGACCGGCGCGCCACTCACGATGCACATGGCGCGGTGGTGCATCGTGCTGGCCTGCATGGCGCTGGCGGCCTGCGCGAATTTCGCGCAGCGCGACCCGGTTGAAGTCTATGTTGCAGGGGTCGAACCGCTGCAAGGTCAGGGATTGGAACTGCGCATGCTCGTAAAATTGCGCGTACAGAATCCCAATGACGCGCCGATCGACTACGACGGCGTATCAGTCACGATGCAGGTGCAAGGTCGCACCTTCGCCAGCGGCGTCAGCAATGATGCGGGCACCGTGCCGCGCTTCGGCGAACGCGTCATCGAAGTTCCAGTGAGCATCTCGGCGTTGCGTGCCATCCGCAGCGCCGCCGGTATCGCGCAATCCAATCGCGACAAGATCGAATACGAACTCAAGGGCAAGCTGTCGGGACCGTTGTTTCGCAGCGTGCGGTTCACATCCAAAGGCGAAGTGGCCTTACCGAAAGACGTCTACGGCGCAGCGCCTGCGCGCTGAGGCCGGCCGCCATTCAGCTCGCCTGCCGCTTCGCCGTCACTTCGATTTCGATTTTCATCCGCGGGTCGGCGAGCCCGGCAGAAATCATCATGGCCGCGGGGCGGATGTCGCCGAAGTATTTTCGCAGCGTCGGCCAGGTTCGCTCGAATTCTTCCGCCTGCGGCACGACATAGGTGACGCGCACGACGTCGCGCAAACTCGCGCCCGCTTGCTCGAGCGCATGCACGATGTTGCGCATGCACTGCTCGGTCTGCGCCGCAATGTCATCGGCAATCGTCATCGTCGAATAATCGAAGCCGGTCGTGCCCGACACGAAGACCCAGTCGCCGTCCACGACCGCGCGTGAGTAGCCAATCTCGGTTTCGAACGTGGATCCCGAACTGATGAGCCGGCGAGACATGGCTGATCCTCGATGTCGTGGGCAAGCGCGCTGCAGTATCTGCCCGCAACATCGCCGCACACAACCCGCCGCGGCTTGCGAAGTGCGCCCGAACTTGGTCTGCTACGCCGCCTCGAAAACCGGCAATCGAACGCAATGAAAATTTATTCCTGGAACGTCAACGGCATTCGTGCGGTGCTCAAGAAGAATGTCTTCCTGCCCTTCTTGAACGAACACGAACCCGACATCCTGTGTCTGCAGGAAACCAAAGCGATTCGCGATCAAGTCGAGATCGATGTGCCGGACTACCACGAGTATTGGAATTCCGCCGTCAAGAAGGGCTATTCGGGCACGGCGATTTTCGCGAAACAACAGCCGCTCGAGGTGATCAATGGTTTTCCGCACGACTTCGCGCAACGCTTCAAATTCGCCGATGAACTCGAACGCGACGCGGGCGAGGAAGGCCGGGTGATTACGGCGGAGTTCGACCCCTTCTATGTGGTCACCGTGTACACGCCGAACGCAAAAGACGACCTAAGCCGCCTCGCATTGCGACACCAGCATTGGGATCCCGCCTTTCTTGCGTACTGCAAGCTGCTCGAACAGAAGAAGCCGGTGATCTTCTGCGGCGATCTCAATGTCGCGCACACCGAACTGGATCTGGCTAACCCTAAATCCAATCGCGGCCGGAAGGGTTTCACCAATGAAGAGCGCGAAGGCTTTCAGAATTTCATCGATGCCGGCTTCGTCGATACGTTCCGCATCTTCACGCAAGGCAATGGCCACTACTCATGGTGGAGTCATTTCGCGAATTCACGCGCACGGAACATCGGATGGAGAATCGACTACGTGCTGGTGTCGCAAGCGCTGGCACCTAAAGTCATCGCCGCGGAAATTCATCCGAAGGTGATGGGCTCGGATCATTGTCCGGTGAGCATCACGCTCGATATGTGAAGGATGCGCCGAGGCAATGGCTACAGCGGCGCCACCCACGGAATCAGCACCACGCTGATGAGTAGTGCGAGCAAGGCGAACGGCACGCCAACTTTCACGAAATCACCGAAACGATAATTTCCCGGCCCGACGACGAGCATATTCACTGGCGAGGAGACCGGCGTCATGAACGCGCATGAGGCCGCGATCGCGACGGTCAAGGCGAACGGATAGGGCGAGACGTCCATGGCGTGCGCGACGGTCAGCGCCACCGGCGCCATCAATACCGCGGTCGCCGTATTCGAAATAAACAAGCCGAACACGGCGGTCGCAACGAACAGCGCAGCCAGCACCACCCGCGGACTCGCCTCTCCGGCGATTGTGACGAGCGCATTGGCAGCAAGCTCGACACCGCCGGTTTTCTGCAGCGCCAATGAGAATGGCAGCATGCCAACGATGACGACGATGCTTTGCCAATGAATCGAGCGATAGGCGCTCTCGATGTCGATACAACGCAGCGCGCCCATCAATACACAGCCGATCAGAGCAGCCTGCACATTCGATACGATTCCGCTCACCATCATGACGATAACGACGGCCAGCGCGAACAGCGCATGCGGCGCACGCCGCGGCGCCGGCACCACATCGTCGATCTCAGCAGGCAAATCCAGCACGACCATATCCGCGATGCCGGCTTGCAAGCGACGAATCTGCTTCCAGCGCCCGACCAGCAGCAGCGTGTCGCCCGGTTGCAAGCGCTCCTGCAATAAGTCGGCGCCCAACGCGGTACGTC
>CAZIXV010000082.1:6324-13341 GCA_964543105.1 uncultured Steroidobacteraceae bacterium | reverse complement strand
AGCTTCATCTCACCTTCCCGAGCGCACGTGTCGCTTCGATGATTTTGAATCCAAAGCGCTGCACGAGGATGTTCACCTTACCGAAACTGGCGTCCAGCATGTCCTCGTATGGCAAGTGTCGATTCGCGACCAGAAACAATCGTCCACCAGGATTCAACGCGGCGGCCGCCGCAGCGATGAATTTCCGACCAAGACCAGGATCATCGGCGCCGGCGCTCGTGTGAAACGGCGGATTCGTGATGATCGTGTCGTAACGCTTTGGCAAGCCGCTCGTCACGTCATGCCAGTGGTACGCAAGACTCGCCTGCGTTTCGACACGCGCAAGATTCCGTTTCGCCAATTCGAGCGCGCGCGCTTCGGCCTCATACATATCCAATGCGGTGATGCCAGCGCAGCGTCGTAGCAGCTCATCGGAGAGATAGCCGAAGCCCACCCCCAGATCGGCAGCTACGCCGGACAGCGATGCCGGCAAGTGTGCAGCCAGCAGTTCGGAAGCCGGATCGATGCGATCCCATGCGAACACGCCCGGACGGCTGATGAAGCGTCCCTTGAGAATTGGCCGCGGCGCATCGAGCGTGAGCCACTGCGTCATGAGCGGCTCATCCAGACGTCGCTGCGCCGGCGTGCTCCAGAACACCCGGCACTTGTTCTTCGACAAAGTCTCTACGCCGCCGCAAAGACGTTCTAGATCCGCCTCGTGTGTGCGCGCCCCTGCGGTGTTCGCCGAAGCCGCGACGACGACGCCTTGCGCGCCCGCCAATCGCAGCGCACGCGCCAACAAAGCCCGCGCCTGCTCGCGTTGCCGTGGCGGCAACACGAGCACCAGCGCAAACTCACCCGCGAGCAGCTCCGGTGACACCGTGAATCCGGCGCGCATCAGCGCATCGGCATCCGGCTTGAAGCTTTGTTCGCATACGAGTTTCGTATCGAAATCGTTCAATCCGCCGCCCAGTTGCGCGTTCAGAAACGCCGCAGGCTGCGACCATGGGAGCGCTCCGGCGCGAAACGGCGTTAACAGCGTCGTAAGTACTGCATCTGATGCCGCCAGTTTTGCCATCACTACCTTCGTTCGATTCGTTGTGAAGCGCGCGATTGTGCCGATGAGCTATTCGCTTATCGAGGTAATCGTTTAGAGTCGCACCCCCACGTAAACAATCGAGGACACGCCCGATGTCATTGAACGTTCGCGCAGCCGTGCTGCATGGCCCGAATCAGCCGTTCTCTATCGAAACGGTGCAACTCGAAGGGCCGGGCGAAGGTGAGGTTCTGATCAATGTCAAAGCGACCGGGCTGTGTCATTCCGATCTGCATGTGTATGAAGGCAAATCACCGTGGCAGTTCCCGGCCATCCTCGGTCACGAAGCTGCAGGCGTCGTCGTCGAATGCGGCCCCGGTGTCACGGAGTTCAAGCCCGGCGACCACGTCATCCCCTTTCTGATTCCACATTGTGGAAAGTGCCAGTACTGCGGCTCCAACAAAACGAATCTCTGCAAGGAAGCGTTGGCGCGCTTGCGCCCGCGCGAGGGCCGTTTTTCATTGAACGGCAAACCCGTCACTCAGCTGTGGGGGCTAGGCACGTTCGCGGACTACACGGTGCTGCCGGTGGATACGATCGCGAAGGTCCGCGAAGACGCAAACATGGAAACGATCTGCTACATCGGCTGCGGCGCGACGACGGGCATTGCCGCTGCGTTGTACGCAGCGAAGATCGAAGCCGGCAGCTCTGTCGTCGTCTTCGGTTTGGGCGGCATCGGCTTGAACGTGGTGCAAGGCGCGAAACTCGCGGGCGCACGCCAGATCATCGGCATCGACACCAATCCCGCGAAAGAAGCCGTGGCACGCGAATTCGGCGTCACCGACTTCGTGAATCCCACCACCGTCGAGAAAATCGTTCCGCATTTATTGAAGCTCACCAACGGCGGCGCGGATTACAGCTTCGAATGCATCGGCATTCCCCAGGTCATGCGCCAAGCGCTCGAATGCACGAACCCGGCGTGGGGCGTGAGTTACACCCTCGGCGTTGCGCCGCACGGTTCGGAGATGTCGACTGGCGCCGGCAGTCTGTTCATGGGGCGTCGTTGGACCGGCTGCTACATGGGCGGCGCGCAAGTCAGCAATCTGCCGGAAATCGTCGATTGGTATGTCGATAAGAAAATCGAACTCGATTCACTGATCACGCACAAGCTGCCGCTCGAGCGCATCGATGAAGGCTTCGAGCTGATGAAGCGCGGTGAATCGATTCGGTCGGTGATTGTCTTGTGACGGATGGGCGATAGGCCGTCGCGGTACTCAAGAAGCAATCACTCATCCGCTGCTAGCCAGATTTTTGAGAGATAGGCGGTCCGAGGCGCATCGGGGCGCCTCGTGAAGAGGATGAGCGCGTCGATGCTCGAGAGATCCAGCTCACGATTGCGCGGCGCCTTACGAATTTCTGCGAGCGGTACGCGCAGCTTCGTGCGGGTTTGCGCGGGTATGAGGAACGAGCGATTGAAGCGATCAGCGAACTCATGATTGTGCGCTCGATCGTGAACTCGCAAATTCAGCTCGAGCGGTGCGGCTTCAGGGTTCGTCACATCGACGACCAACGTGTGATAGGCGCGCCAATCGCTCACCGGCTCGTAGAGATGCAAGCCTGGCCACGTGCCCTCACCAAAGTCGATTCGCAGCGCGCGTTCGTTCGGCTGACGCGCAAACCGCGCGGGTAATCGACCATCAGCGATTTCCGCGAAACTGGTTTCGGCAAACAAATTGCTGCGCGTGCCGCTGCCATCGAACAGCACAGGAAACGCAGTGTTGCGCTCGAGATAAGCACGCAAGGTGGTTACGAGTGGCGCGGTGTGCCAGACGAGCGCAGCAACGCCCATGATTGCCACGCTCGTCTTCAGCACCAGCGGCGTTGCAATTCTGCGATCGAACAGCAGGAAGAAGCCGGCAAAGACGATCACGCCTAAGGTGTCTGCACCGAAGTCCACCCAGGAGGCATCGCGGCCAGTGACGTATTGCGCCACCTCGGTCGCAAAACCAAGCACGATGGCGATGGCGATCGCACAAGCGTATTGACGCGCCACCGTCGTGAGCGTCGGCGGATGCCATGCACGAAACCATGCCAGCAGCGCCCAGCAAACGATTCCAAAGATCGGGGCGTGCGCGAAATCGTGAATGGCGCCTACCGCCCGCGAAGGTCCCGGAACTGGTACAAATACGACGCACGCCAGAAGCACGCCGATCAGCCATACATAACGATTCAATGACCGATCCTCGCTCTTCGATTCACGATTCGCCGCTGCGCCCGGCCGCAACAGCGGTGATCGCGCGCGAACATGAGGGTGAGGTGCAAGTGCTGATGGCGCGGCGTCATGCTTCGCTCGCGTTCATGGGTGGCATGTGGGTGTTCCCTGGCGGAACGCTGACGCCGGCCGATGGCAGCGAAGCAGCACAACAGCTTCTCGCTGAACCTGAGCGCTGCGCGTTTGCGCTACGCAGCATCGGCGGCGACCCGCTGCCTCAATCCACCTGTATTGCCCTGGCGATTGCCGCATGTCGGGAAACCTTCGAGGAGGCCGGCATCTTATTGGCGACGCGCAAGGATGGACAGCCGCCCGAAGCAGATCAGCTCGCACGTCTGCACAGTGAGCGCGCGCGCCTGACCGCAGATCCCATGCTGTTCATGGCGGCGCTTGCGCGCGAAGAACTCCGGCTCGACATCGAGCCCCTCGTGTACTGGGCACATTGGGTGACTCCATCGGGCGTGGGGCGGCGCTTCGACACTCGATTCTTTTTGGCGCGGGCGCCCGACGCACACGCGCACGTTGCCGATACGTACGAAACTTCAGAATGCCTGTGGATGTCGCCCGAAGAACTACTCGATCGGGCCGCGCGCGACACGATGCGGATCGCGCAGCCGACTCGTTATACGTTGGAAGACCTGCGCGTCAGCCTGCAAAAGCACGGGTCACTCGATGCGTTGCTGCGCGCAGAAGCAAATCGCGACGTCGCCGCCATCATGCCCAAACTCATCAAGGGCAGCCGCACGTCAATCCTGCTGCCTTGGGATCCCGACTACGAGACGACACCCGGTGAAGGTGTACCGACGGATCAATACTTCGAATCCGCGTTGCTCGCTTTGCCTTCGCGCGTCGATCGGTGAAGAGACGCCGCGCCAGCTAATCCGCGCGCCACGCCAATAAGATCTTTCCCATGTGCTCGCTGCTTTCCATGCGCTCGTGCGCACGCGCAGCATCGTCCATCGAATACACCGAATCGATGATGGGCTTGATTTTGCCTTGCTCGAGCAGCGGCCATGCGTGCTGCAACAGCTGCGCTTTGATGCGTTGTTTGAATTCGACTTCGCGCGCACGCAGCGTCGAGCCGGTAATCGTCAGGCGCCGCTGCATCACGCGCAGCACATCGACTTCGCCCTTGGCCCCGCCTTGTGCAGCAATCATGACGAGTCGGCCTTCGATCGCCAGCGACTGCAAATTGCCCGCGAGATATTTACCGCCGACCATATCGAGGATGACATCGACACCGCGTCCATCCGTCGCCGCGGCGACTTCCGCAACGAAGTCTTGGCTTTTGTAATTGATCGTGTGCTTCGCGCCGAGCGATTCGCAGAACTGACATTTTTCCGTCGTACCCGCAGTGGTCAGCACCGTATGACCGAGTGCGCTTGCAAGCTGAATCGCGGTCACGCCGATGCCGCTCGAGCCGCCATGTACGAGCAGCGTTTCACCCTCACGCAAGCGCGCGAACTCGAAAACATTGCTCCACACGGTGAAGAAGGTTTCTGGGAGCGATGCGGCGTGGACGAGATCGACGCCTTTTGGCACCGGCAATACTTGCCCTTCATGCACGCTGCAGTATTCCGAATAGCCGCCGCCTTGCAGCAGTGCGCAAACCGGATCGCCGACTTTGAACTCGGAAACATTGGCGCCGACAGCTGCCACCGTGCCCGACACTTCCAGCCCTGGATTCGTCGGTGAACCTTTGGGAGCAGGATAATTGCCGCGTCGCTGCAGGATGTCCGCGCGGTTCAATCCGGCTGCGGCCACCTGAATCAGCACATCATGCGCCCCGACGTCCGGCATCGGACGCTCGACGAGCGTAAGTTGGTCAGGCGCACCCGGTTGAATCACATCAACGGCACGCATCGTATTGGGTGGAGTTGGTGCCATATATCAGCTGTTACCCGTGTACACGACTTAAGCGCCCACCCGCCGCAATCTACTTCGCTGCACGCTTGGGTACATAGAGATCGGTGAGCGTGCCCTCGAAAGCCTCGGCCGCAAACGCGACTGTCTCGGACAATGTGGGATGCGCATGAATCGTCAAACCGATATCGGCAGCATCGCTGCCCATCTCGATCGCAAGCGCCACCTCGGCAATCAATTCACCGGCATTCGGCCCCACGATGCCGCCACCGATGACTCGATGTGTCTCTTTATCGAATAGCAATTTGGTCAGACCTTCGTCGCGACCGAGCGAGAGCGAGCGGCCGCTGGCGGCCCACGGGAATACGCCCTTCTCGTATTCGATGCCCTTGGCTTTGGCATCCGTTTCGGTCACGCCCACCCAAGCGATTTCCGGATCCGTATAGGCGACGGACGGAATGACGCGCGCATCGAAGGCACGCTTTTCACCATGTGCAACTTCAGCCGCCAATTTGCCCTCGTGCGACGCCTTGTGCGCCAGCATCGGCGCGCCGGCAATGTCGCCGATCGCAAAGATGTGCGAGACGTTCGTGCGCATTTGCCGATCGACAGGAATGAAGCCGCGGTCGTTCACATGCACGCCTGCCGCCTCTGCATTGATGCGCTTGCCATTCGGACTGCGCCCGACGGCAATCAAGATCTTGTCGAAGAGCTGCGGTTTGGGCGCGCCATCGCCTTCGAAAGTCGCAAGCAGCCCCTTGGCTTGCGCTTCGACCTTCGACACTTTCGTTTTGACGAGGATTTTCTCGTAACGCTTGGCGATGCGTTTTTCCAGCGGCCGCACCAAGTCGCGATCGCACCCTGGAATCAAGCCGTCGGTGAGTTCGACGACTGTGACCTTCACGCCGAGCGCCTCGTACACGGTCGCCATCTCGAGGCCGATGATGCCGCCGCCGACGACCAACAATGTCTTCGGCAGATCGAGTTCGAGCGCACCGGTGGAGTCGATGATGCGCGGATCGTCTGGCATGCCAGGTAAGCGAACCGATTCAGATCCTGCAGCGATGATGCAGTGAGCGAAGGACACCGTGCGATTGGACTCACCGCTGACTTCGATTTCATGTGCCGAGGTGAACTTGCCGGTACCGGAGATGACAGTCACCTTGCGTTGCTTCGCCAAGGTCGCAAGCCCGCCAGTGAGGCGACCGACGATCTTGTCTTTCCATTCACGCAGCTTCGTAGCATCGATCTTCGGCTTACCAAACTTGACGCCGGCGGACTCCATCTCCTTGGCTTCGTCGATGACCTTGGCCGCATGCAGCAGCGCTTTCGAAGGAATGCAACCGACGTTCAAACACACGCCGCCGAGTTGCGGCCAACGTTCGATGAGCGCGACCTTCATACCGAGATCAGCGGCGCGGAATGCGGCGGTGTAGCCACCTGGACCTGCGCCGAGGACGACGACATCGAATTCGTATGAAGAAGCAGTTGGCGGTTGGCGGTCGGCGGTTGGTTCCGCAGACGTTTGCCTCGGCTTGGATTCCGATTCCTTGCGCGGCTTGTCATCCGATCGCGGCGCAGACGAAGCAGCCGCAGCACTCGGCTCCTCCTTGTCGCTCGATGCCTGTTCCGCCTCCACTTCGACGATCACGCTGCCCTGCGAGACGCGATCGCCTTTTTTGACGACCACCGATGTGACCTTGCCGGCTTGCGAGGCGGGCACGTCCATCGTCGCCTTCTCGGTTTCGAGGGTGATGAGGGGTGTTTCGAGTTCGATCGTGTCGCCCGCTTTGACGAGCACATCGATCACTTCGACGTCTTTGAAGTCGCCGATATCCGGAACGGTGATTTTGCTCATGCTGCACCC
>CAZIXV010000082.1:0-6224 GCA_964543105.1 uncultured Steroidobacteraceae bacterium | reverse complement strand
CGACGTCTTTGAAGTCGCCGATATCCGGAACGGTGATTTTGCTCATGCTGCACCCTGCAGCATGAGGGGGACCGAGCAGCGGACGGGCAACGGCAGGAGCGAGTTCAAAACCGAACCGCTGCAACTCGAGTTGCTCTCGCCGCTAACGCCAGGAATGTTGTCGTTGAGTGGGCCGTCGCTCGTGGATGAGTTCCTACCGTAGCACGTAGCCCGTAACCCGTAGCTCCGTCTCATGGCACCGCCTCGATCAGGCTGCGCACATCGGCGAGCTTCTCCGCGAGGAAGGTCGTAAAACGCACGCCTGCTGCGCCATCGATGACACGATGGTCGTACGCGAACGTGAACGGCAGCATCAAGCGCGGTACGAACTCACCGTCTTGATACACAGGTTTCATCGATGATCTCGCCACGCCCAGGATCGCGACTTCCGGCGCGTTGATGATTGGCGTAAACGATGTGCCGCCGATACCGCCCAGACTCGAGACGGTGAAGCTCGCGCCTTGCATCTCCGCCGCACTCAGTTTGCCGTCGCGCGCTTTGGCAGACAGCGTCGCGAGATCCTTAGCCAATTCATAGATGTCCTTGCGATCGGCGTCGCGAATGACCGGCACCATGAGGCCGTTCGGCGTATCGGCGGCAAAGCCCAAGTGAATGTACTTCTTGAGCACGAGGCTTTGACCCGACGGATCGAGCGAGCTGTTGACGGTCGGGAACTCCTGCAGTGCCTTCACGCACGCACGCAGGATGAAAGCGAGCGGCGTGAGCTTGATGTCTTGTGCCGCGGCCCTGTCTTTGAGCTTTTTGCGCGTCTCTTCGAGCTCGGTGATGTCGGCTTCGTCCATTTGCCAGACGTGCGGAATGTTGAGCCAGCTGGCCAACAAACGCGGTCCGGAAATTTTTTGGACGCGACCCAGGGGCTGCACTTCGACTTCGCCGAATTTCGCGAAATCGACTTCCGGCACTTTGGGCAATGCCGCACCGCCGCCGGCTTGGCCGCCCGAACTCAGCGCTTGCTTGACCCACGCCTTGACGTCGTCCGGCGTAATGCGTCCTTTGACGCCCGTGCCTTTGACCTTACTTAGATCGACACCGACTTCGCGCGCGAACCTGCGTACCGAAGGGCTGGCATGCGCACGTGAAAAGCCCGCTTCGTCGATGGCGACCATTGCAGACGATGAAATCTGTCGTGGCGCTTCGCTGGCCGTTACCTCACTGCGACTTCCCTGCGAAGTCTGCGCAGCATCAGACGTTTTAGCCGCTGGCGCTTCAGGTGCCGGCTGCTTCGCTTCCGGCTTTTGCGCTGGCGCATCAGCGGCTGCCGGCTGCGACGCACCGCCTTCCAATTCGAGAATCACACTGCCTTGTGAGACGCGATCGCCTTTCTTCACTGCGACTGATTTCACTTTGCCTGCTTGCGGTGCAGGCACATCCATCGTTGCCTTTTCGGTTTCGAGCGTAATCAGCGGCGTTTCAGGCTCGATCGTATCGCCGGGCTTGACGAGGACGTCGATGACTTCGACATCAGAGAAATCGCCGATATCAGGGACGCTGACTTGAGAGCTTCCCTCTGACGTCGACGCCTTCGTGTCGGTCGTCGCCGTTGCAGCATCATCAGACGACGCCTGCTGTTTCTCTTCGGCTTGCGCGGGCGGCGGCGCTGCGCTCGCGTCGTCACTAGCAGATTCGTCGCTAGACGCCTGCTCGCTCGAACCCTCTTCGAGTTCGAGCACTACGCTGCCTTGCGAGACGCGATCGCCCTTATTGACCGCGACCGATTTCACTTTGCCGGCCTGGGAGGCAGGCACGTCCATCGTCGCCTTTTCGGTTTCGAGCGTGATCAGCGGCGTTTCGAGTTCGATCGTATCGCCCGGTTTGACGAGCACATCGATGACTTCGACGTCTTTGAAATCGCCGATATCAGGAACCGTAATCTTGCTCATCGCGGCTGCGCCTCAGTCAGCGGCCACGGGCTGCGGGCTACGGCCCACGGTAAGACAGAAGAGATCGGAGGCATACGACGGCCGAGATGAGGTGATAGCCGGAGAACGTGATTCAGACCGAGCCGCGAAGCCCGTTGCCTGTCGCGAGCGAAGCTCATTGCGTCACCGGATCGGGCTTGTTGGGATCGATGTCGTACTTCTTCATCGCATCCTTCACCGTTGCCATGTCGAGCTTGCCCTCGTCCGCCAAGGCACGCAGCGAAGCCACGACGACATGATGACGGTCGACCTCGAAGTGGCGGCGCAATTGCGCACGCGAGTCGCTGCGGCCGTAGCCATCGGTGCCCAAGACAACAAAGCGGCCCGGAATCCATTCGCGAATCTGATCCGGCACGATCTTCATGTAATCGGTTGCGGCAATGAATGGACCTGCGCGATCGCCGATGCACTCACGCACATAAGGCACCTTCGGGGGCTCATCGGTGTGCAGCATATTCTCGCGCTCGATCGCCAACGCTTCGCGCCGCAATTCGGAGAAGCTCGGCACGCTGAAGATATCCGCGGGCACGCCATAGTCGTTTTGCAGGATCTCTGCTGCCGCAATGACCTCACGCAGAATCGTGCCCGACCCCAGCAGATTGACGCGCACCTTGCCCTTGCCCCCCTGCTTGAACAGATACATCCCCTTCAGGATGCTCCGCTCCGCACCCTCGGGCATGCCGGGGTGTGCGTAGTTCTCGTTCATGCAGGTGATGTAATAAAAAACGCCTTCCTGCTCTTGATACATGCGGCGCAAACCTTCGCGAACGATCACGGTGAGTTCGTATGCGAACGTCGGATCGTAGGACACGCAATTCGGCACCGTACTAGCGAGCAATAAGCTGTGACCGTCTTGATGCTGCAGTCCTTCGCCCGCCAATGTCGTGCGACCTGCCGTCGCACCGACGAGGAAGCCGCGCGCCTGGATGTCACCTGCCGCCCAAATGAAGTCGCCGACACGCTGGAAACCGAACATCGAGTAATAGATGTAGAACGGCACCATGTTGACGCTGTGATTCGAATACGCGGTGCCTGCCGCGATCCACGAGCACAGCGCACCGGCCTCGTTGATGCCCTCCTGCAGAATCTGCCCCTTCTTGTCTTCCTTGTAGAACATGAGCTGATCCGCGTCCTGCGGTGTGTAGAGCTGACCCATCGAGGAATAAATACCGATCTGCCGGAACAAGCCTTCCATACCGAAGGTGCGTGCCTCATCGGCAACGATCGGCACGATGTTCTTACCGATGTTCTTGTCTCTGAGCAGGATTTGCAGAATGCGCACGAGCGCCATCGTCGTGGAGAACTCGCGCTCACCTGATGATTGCAGTAACGCATCGAACGCTTCGAGTGGAGGAATTTCGAGCGGCGGTGCATCGGTGCGGCGTTGCGGCAGGTAACCGCCGAGCCGTTCGCGACGCTCCTGCAGATATTTCATTTCCTCGCTATCGGGCGCAGGCCGCTTGAACGGAGCATGCGCGATTTCCTCATCGGAGATCTCGATGAAAATGCGATTGCGAAATTCCTTGAGCGCCTCATCGTCCAGCTTCTTTTGCTGGTGAGTGATGTTCTGGCTTTCACCCCAGCGACCCATCAAGAAGCCTTTGACGGTCTTCGCAAGAATCACCGTCGGCCGGCCCTTGTGCTTCACTGCCGCGTTGTACGCGTTCCATACCTTCTTGTAGTCATGACCGCCGCGATTCAGACGCCAGATGTCGCTATCGGTCATGTTCGCGACCATTTCCTTCAGCTCGGGATACTTGCCGAAGAAATGCTCACGCGTGTACGCGCCACCTTTTGCCTTGTAGTTCTGATACTCGCCGTCGACGCACTCTTCCATTACACGCCGCAGCAGACCTTTCGTATCGCGCGCCAGGAGCGGGTCCCAACGTGAGCCCCAGATCACCTTGATGACATTCCAGCCGGCGCCGAGGAAAGCAGCTTCGAGTTCCTGAATGACTTTGCCGTTGCCGCGCACCGGGCCATCCAGGCGCTGCAGGTTGCAGTTGATGACAAAGACGAGATTGTCGAGCCGCTCGCGCACCGGCATCGTGAGCGCGCCCATGGATTCGGGCTCATCCATCTCACCGTCACCGAGGAACACCCAAACCTTGCGATCGCTCTCCGGCACGATGCCGCGATGTTCGAGGTAACGCTGAAAGCGTGCTTGATAGATCGCCATCATCGGCCCGAGGCCCATCGACACCGTCGGGAACTGCCAGAAATCCGGCATCAACCAGGGATGTGGATATGAACTCAAGCCATGCGGGCTTGCGACCTCTTCACGAAAGTGTGCGAGCTGTTCTTCGCTCAAGCGCCCTTCGAGGAAAGCGCGCGCGTAAATACCAGGTGAGGCATGCCCTTGCATGAACACCATATCGCCAGGGTGTTTGTCGGATGGGGCGCGCCAGAAGTGATTGAAGCCGACCTCATACAACGTGGCGGCGGATGCATAGCTTGCGATGTGTCCGCCATATTCGGAGCTTTGACGATTGACCTGCACAACCATCGCCATCGCGTTCCATCGAATGTACGCCTCGATGCGGCGTTCGATCGTCCGATCACCGGGATAATTTTTTTCGTTCGTTCCCGAGATCGTATTGACGTAGGCCGTGTTGGGCCTGAACGGAAGGTACTTGCCGAAACGTCGCGTGTGATCAATCAACCGTTCGAGCAGGAAATGCGCTCGTTCGGAACCGTGGGCTTTCAGGACGGAATCGATGGATTCCAACCATTCCCGAGTTTCTTCGGGATCGACATCATCAAAGCGGGGTAGATCGGCCATGCTCGTGTGCTTGAAAAAAGGCGCGCGTATGATCTGGCTTTCACTTTGGACCGTCAAGGAACGTTAATTGTGGAATTGCTTCCTGCACAGCGCGATTTGCGCATCTCAACTCGCAACGTATCTCTCGACGAAAAAGCTTTCGATTCACACGATGCAGTCATCGTCATCGCGAATAAAGACGTAGCATCCGCAGTCCTGCGACGCATGCCGTTCGGCACTTCGTTGCAACGCCAGTTTGAACGGCAGTCACGCGCGAGCTCTGCCGTCAGCATCTTGAGTACGCATGTTGGTACGCGCGCGACGCCGTATCTCGTGGCGTTCACGAAAACCGCATCCACGTTCGACTATTTGAGCCTTGGCGCGCGCATCTGGAAGGCGCTTCGCGAAGCTGCACCCAAGCGCATCTTGCTGTGTACGCAGGATGTACCCGCTAGCGAACGAGCGACTGTTTTGCAAAGCGTACTTGGTGCCTTGCTCGCCGGCGCCGCGGAATTACCTTCTCTCAAATCCGAGCGCGCACCGCATGCAGCGCTCGAATCCGTGACCGTGCTGAATGAGCAGGCGCCACTCGACATCAAACGCGTACTCGCCGTTCATCGCGGCAATCATCTCGCGCGCTGGCTTACTGCACTGCCGCCTAACGTGCTCGATAGCGGTTCGTATCGACGCGCCGTGATGAAATTGGCGCGCGCTCAGGGCTGGAGTTTCACGTTCTTCGACTTGCGTGCGCTCAAACGACAACGCGCCGGCGCGTTTCTCGCGGTCGCTCAAGCAAGCGAGCACACCGATGCCGGCATCGTGCGTCTGGTCTATCGCAAACGTGATCGCAAGAAAGCGCGCGGTCGCATCGCACTCGTCGGCAAAGGCATTTGCTTCGACACGGGCGGCATCAATCTGAAACCGCACAAGTCGATGTACCTCATGCACGAGGACATGCAAGGCAGCGCGGTTGCACTTGGCACACTGCTCGCCCTGGATGAACTCGATGCGCCGTTTGACATCGAGTGCTGGCTTGCGATCACAGAGAATGACATTGGACCGCGCGCATACCGGCCTCAGCAGGTCGTCACAGCCGCCAATGGCGTCACGATTCAAGTGGTGCACAGCGATGCTGAAGGGCGAATGGCGCTCGCCGATACGTTGGCGCTTGCCGCACGCGAGAAGCCGGATTTGATTCTCGACTTTGCGACGTTGACCGGCTCGTGCGTCACTGCACTGACTGATCGCTTCAGCGGCGTATTTACCAATCGTGCGAAGTGGCATGGAGCGCTCGAAGCGGCCGGCCGACAAAGTGGCGAGCGCGTGTGGCCGTTCCCCATGGATGAAGACTTCGATGCGGAGCTCGAATCCAAGATCGCCGACATCCTGCAATGCACGATCGACGGTAATGGCGATCACATCCTTGCAGCACGTTTCCTCAATCGCTTCGTGCCCGCAGAGACGCCATGGGTCCACGTCGACTT
>CAZIXV010000081.1:0-13618 GCA_964543105.1 uncultured Steroidobacteraceae bacterium | reverse complement strand
ATTGGATTGCGGACCTAAGACGCCGGTGACGACGAACTGCACGCCGGGAAATTTTTCGCTCAGCATTGCCATGAAGGGAATGCTGCCGCCGGTGCCCATGAACATCGCTGCAGCGCCGAAGCATGCTTGTGACGCGGCTTGAACAGCGGCTTCCAGCCACGCCGCATTGGCGGGCGCGTTCCAACCGCCCATGCTGGAGTCGATCTCGAACGAGACATGCGCGCCATAGGGCGGATCGCGCTCCAGCGCGTCCTTGACCGCGTTCGCGGCCTGCTGTGGATCGACCGTCGGCGGGAGCCGGAAAGACAACGTGAGCGCCGTCGACGGTCGCAATACGTTGCCCGCGCTTTCGAGTGCGGGAATGCCATCGACGCCGGTCACCGACAGGGTCGGTCGCCAGGTGCTGTTCAAGGTGAGTTCGAGCGGATTTGGATCGACCGGCTGCATACCCTTGAGCAACGGCACCTTGCCGGCGACTTCGTCGCCGAGCGTGCGCGCGACCGCTTCGGCCTGCGACAGTCGGTCGGCAGGGATCTGGGCGTGCAGCGCATCCAGTCGGATGCGACCGGTGGCGGCATCCTCCACGCGTTCGAGCAGCTGACGAATGATGCGAAAACTGGACGGCGCAATGCCGCTGGCCATTCCGGAGTGCACCCCTTCGCGCAGCACATTCACGCGCAGCGTGCCGACGAGGTTGCCGCGTAACGAGGTGGTACACCAGAACTGCTGATAGTTGCCGCATTCAGCATCGAGGCACACGACAAGGCTCGGCTTGCCGATACGAGCGGCGAGCGCATCGATGTAGGCGGGCAGATCAGGGCTGCTGCTTTCCTCGCCGGCCTCGATAACGATCACACAGCGTGCATGGGCAATGCCTTGCTCATGAATGGCGCGCACGGCTAGCACCGAACCAAAGACGGCGTAGCCGTCATCCGCGCCGCCGCGACCGTACAACCGGCCGTTGCGGATTACCGGCGTCCAAGGCGCAAGCCCTTCGTCCCAGCCGGTGAACTCGGGTTGCTTGTCCATGTGCCCGTACATCAGGATGCAATCGTCGTTGCTGCCGCCGTGGGCGGCGGGAATTTCAACGAACAACAACGGCGTGCGTCCCGGCAGGCGCACGATTTCCACCGTCATTCCCGGCAGCGCATGCGCTTCGCACCAAGCGCGCATCAGCTCAGCGGCGCGATCCATGTGGCCGTGTTCCGCCCAGTTCGGATCGAAGTTTTGCGATTTGTTCGGGATACGAATGTAGTCGCACAACGCTGGAACGATCGAGTCATCCCAGGTTTGCGCGATCGATTGCAGAAGGCGGGCGTTATCGATCATGGCAACCTCGAAACGGCGCGGGAAGCACAGCCTATGCGCACTGCGGCCAACCAAACAATGCGTATGCATTGCGGGTCGTCGCCTCGCCGAGCGAAGCCGCTGGCTCGCCACGCGCGCGTGCAATCGTTTCCAGAATATGCGGCAGGTGCATGGGTTCATTGCGCCGGCTTTTGGGCATCGGTTTGAGATCGCGCGGCAACAGATAGGGCGCATCCGTTTCGATCAACAGGCGCTCGGCCGGCAGATGGCGCACGACCTCGACCAGATGTTGGCCGCGCCGCTCATCGCAGATCCAACCCGTGATGCCGATGTGAAGATCCAGATCCAAGTACGCCCGTGCTTCCTCCAAACCGGCAGTGAAGCAATGCGCTACACCGCCAACGAGGCGAGGGCGCCATTCACGCATGATGGCGAGGAAATCTGCGTGCGCATCGCGCTGATGCAGGAACACCGGCTTACTGAGCTCTGCGGCAATTTCCAGCTGCTGCTCGAACGCACGCAATTGCGCATCGCGTGGCGAGAAGTTGCGAAAGTAATCCAAACCGCATTCACCGACGGCAACGACCTCACTAGCTTGTGCTAGCTCCCGCAACGCCGCGAGCGCGGCGTCATCAAGGTCGCTTGCGTGATGCGGATGCATGCCCGCAGTGCATCGATATCGATCAGCACGACTACGCACCAGTTCGATCGCCGTTCGAGTGCTTGCGACCGAGCTGCCCGTAATCAGAAAGTGGGCGACGCCCACGCCTTCGGCGCGTTCGATCATCGCTTCGCGATCCGCATCGAAGCTGTCGTGTGCGAGATTGATACCGATGTCGACGAGACCTGATCGCGTGTTCAATGCATGCCCTATGCTATGGTTCGAAGAACAACGATTTTAAGCCCGCCCTGCAGGGGATTTGTATGAGAACGGCTGGACTCCGTTCCCCGTACTTCACGATGCTGATGCTCTTCGGCATGGTTCTCTCTGCCCACGCCGACCCCATCAGCGAATTGGACGACGCCGCAGCACGGATTCAATACGCCTTCCATACGAGCGATGTGCGCGGCATCGAGGATGCACTGGCCTTGTTGCAACGCCTGCAGTTGCCCGAAACTCGCAAAGGGATGAAGGAATACTTCATCGCGTACGCGCATTGGAAGCTTGCGGAACTGCACGCGGATGAAGTCGCCGCCGGCAATCGTGCGGCCCGAACCGATGCACAACGTTCCGCAGACGCCTGCGAACGAGCCGCCAGCGATGCCATCAAAATCGACCCACGGCTTGCGGAAGCTCATGCGATTCAGGCGAGTTGCGCCGCCTTGTCGAGCCGGGCGCCGGATTTACTGTCTTTCGGCAGCTGTCTGCGGCATCGCGGCCTGGCGCGTGCTCGCGAGCTGGCCGAAGCGAATCCGCGCGTTCGTTTGATCGAAGCGCGCTGCATGTGGGAGGAGCGCGACCGCGCAGCATTGCTCGCGCGTGTGCAAGTCATCGTGCAGGATTTCGATGCGCTGCCACCGGCGACTCCCGGACGACCGGATTGGGGGCATCCAGAAGCACTCACTCTACTCGGCCAATTGCACCTCGAAGCAGGCAATACGCTTGCCGCTCGCGAGGCTTTCGAGCGGGCTTTGGTGATCTCACCGGATTATCGCCAAGCGAAGCGGCTGCTCGAGCAAGCGCGCAGCGCTCATTGACGCCGCGCGGCGCAATTGACTTGCGCCTGCCAGACGTTGTTCCATGCTCCTCGAGCATGTCCGCGCAACTGCAATTGTTCGAAAATTCGCCAGCCACGCCGCAATGGACGGTCCGTGTCAGCCGGCGCGCACGGCGTTTATCGGTGCGGGTCTATCCTGGCGGTCGAGTCGAAATCGTCGTGCCGCCGCACGCGTCAGCGGCAACGGTGCAACGCTTCGTTGGTTCGCACCGCGAATGGATCGAGGCGCGCGTCACGGACCTGTCGACGGTCGAGGGAGTCACGCTCGAAACCAAACCGTCGTTGATCGAACTGCCCGCCATCCATCGCCGCTACGCTGTGCGCTACGAAGCCTCCTCGAGCCGTATTACCCAGGCGATCGCCCTCGATGATGCCAATCTCGTCGTCGATGGCAGCAGCGATGAACACGCGATTGCGCAAGCGCTACGCAACTGGGTTTTCGATTTGGCGGAATACGAATTGGGAAGAGCGCTCGCGGCTGCCGCGACGCTTGGCGGATTCGAATACCGGCGTATGCAAGTGCGCTTGCAGCGCACGCGCTGGGGCAGCTGTTCCGCTTCCGGCACGATCAGTTTGAACGTGTGTGCGATGTTTCAGCCGGCGGATGTCATGCGCTATTTATTGATTCACGAACTCTGCCACACCCGTCACATGAATCATTCGCGCCGTTTCTGGTCGCTCGTCGAATCTTTGGAACCGGACTACGAGCACCTCGATCGCGAATTGTCGCGCGGCTGGCAACGAGTTCCTGGCTGGATGTTCAAGTAAAGCTATGTCGCAAGAGAAAAAGCACAACGTGGATTTGTCGGACGAACAGGTCCATTGGGATCTCGGCGATTCGCAAAGCTACGGACAATACCTCGGGCTGGATAAGGTACTGAGCGCGCAAAGCCCCGTATCGCTCGAGCACGATGAAATGCTGTTCATCATCATCCATCAGGCATCCGAGCTGTGGATCAAGCTGTGCCTGCACGAGATGAACGCCGCGCTCGATCACATTCGGCGCGATGATCTAGGTCCGTCTTTCAAGATGCTGACGCGCGTGGCGCGCATTCAGGCGCAACTCACGCAATCCTGGGATGTGCTTGCCACATTGACGCCGGCGGAATACTCCGCGTTTCGCAATCATCTCGGGCGCGCATCGGGCTTTCAGTCCTACCAGTATCGAATGCTCGAGTTTGCGATCGGCAACAAAAGCGCCGACATGATCGAAGTGCACAAGCGCCACCCTGAGGTGTATGCGCAGCTCAAGCGGGCGCTGCACAGCCCCAGCATCTACGACGAATCATTGCGACTGCTGAGCAATCGCGGCTTCGAAATCCCTGAGGATTATCTCGATCGGGATTGGTCGAAACCGTACCAGCCCAGTAAACAAGTCGCCGCTGCATGGCTTGCGGTCTATCACAGCATCGATGCGCACTGGGACCTGTATGAATTGGCGGAAAAGTTGGTCGATCTGGACCATCAATTCCAGCTGTGGCGCTTCAGCCATATGAAGACAGTGGAACGCATCATCGGCTACAAGCGCGGCACCGGTGGCACCGGCGGCGTGTCGTATCTCACGAAGGCACTGGAGCTGAGATTCTTTCCGGAGCTGTGGACGATTCGCACGTCCATGTGACGGAGAAGAAGGCGATGGGCGATGGGCGATAGGCGATGAGCGATAGGCGATAGGCGATGGGCGATAGGCGATAGGCGATAGGCGATAGGCGATCGTCAGCGTGCAAGCGGCCTTTCGCCAAACGCTAACCGCTAACCGCCATCCGCTTCTTCCTCATTTTCCAGCCTCGCCAACCCAACAGCACGAGTGTGATTGCAAGATAAATGGCCGGCTCGCGAAAGTCGGCTTTCACTTGCCACCAGTAATGCCAGACACCGAGCAACGTAATCACGTAGATCGCGCGATGCAGGGTTTTCCAGCGTTTACCGAGTCGCCGCATCATCGCGTTCGTCGATGTTGCGGCGAGCGGGATCAACAAAAGAAAAGCAAGAAAGCCGAGGGTGATGTAGGGGCGCTTCGCGATGTCTTCGAGGATCAACGCCCAGAACAAACCTTGATCGAGGAACAGCCACGTCAAGAAGTGCAGCAGCACATAGAAGAATGCGTACAGGCCCAGCATACGCCGTAGCTGGATCAGCCAGGGCGCGTCGAACCAATCACGCAGCGGCGTGACCGCCAGGGTGATGACGAGAAAGCGCAGCCCCCATTGCCCCGTAACGTCTTGCACCGTCTCCACGGGATTCGTGCCGAGGCCGGCACCTGCGATGCCGAACGCACCGAACAAAAGTTGCAGAAAGGGAATCGCGCACACCAGGAGCAGCGCCGGCTTGACGTAGCGACGCACGAAGGTGCTCCGGCGTGCCATCGACTGACGGGCGGCTATGGTCGCTTCATTCATGAGCTACGCATGATCTGATTTCCGTTCGCCATGCTTGTCGAAGGGAGTTCGTCGAAGAGAAGCTTGCCGGACATGCGGATTGTGTTTCGACCGACCGAGCACGAAAGGGATCAGCAAAGCTGAAACATTCATCAGTAATACTTGCGCAGATCCATGCCGCGATACAGATGGGCGACTTCCTTTTCATAGCCGTTGAACATCAGCGTCGGCACCTTCGCATTGAACAAGCCACCGCCAATCTTGCGCTCGCGCGCCTGACTCCACCGCGGGTGGTCGACGTTCGGATTGACGTTCGCATAGAAGCCATATTCGTGCGGCGCTGAAATATTCCACGAGGTCGGCGGCTCACGCTCGGTAAAGCGAATTTCGACGATCGACTTGATCCCTTTGAAGCCGTACTTCCACGGCGTCATGAGACGCAGAGGTGCGCCGTTTTGATTGGGTAGTTTCTTGCCGAACACACCGACGACGAGCATCGACAAGGGATGCATGGCTTCATCGATTCGCAGACCTTCGACGTAGGGCCATTTGAGTACGGGGAAGCGCTGTCCGGGCATTTCATCGGGGCGCAGCACCGTCGTAAATGCCACGTACTTCGCTTTAGACGTCGGCTTGAACCGCTTCAACACGGCGGCAAGCGGAATGCCCACCCACGGAATCACCATCGACCACGCCTCGACGCAGCGCAGGCGATACACGCGTTCCTCCAGGGCGTGCGGTTTCAGAATATCTTCGAGCGCGAACTGACCCGTGACTTCGGCTTCACCGCCGACCGTGACCGACCATGGCGTGGGTTTGAAGCGTTTGGAGTTCTGCGAGGGTGCGGACTTATCAACACCGAACTCGTAAAAATTGTTGTAGGTCGTGACGTCGACATAGTCGTTCGGCGGCTCGTTGAGGCTCAACGCATCGTTGCGTTTGAACTTGAGCGCCGCACCTTCTGCGCGCGTTGATGCGGGCCATGCAGTACCAATTCCCGTCACGCCGGCTGCGAGCGCAGCCTGCAGGAGCCGGCGCCGCTCGAGGTACACGGATTCCGCGCAAATCTCCGACGGCAGGATGTTGGCCGAACTGCCGGGCGCTGGTCGTTTGATCAACATAGCTTCACTCCAACTCGTTCGCGTCGTTCGAAACCCGACGGCACTGTCGGGTCGAACCTTACCGTATCGCGTCGTTCACCGCCGATCCAGGGATTCCTAAGACTCTTACGCATCGGCGCGCTCAGAGGTCCTGAAGCACGCGACGCCTCGCTCGGCTCGTATCCAACCGCAGTGACTTGCCCTGATTCGTCATTTTCGAGACACGGCAGCGCTGCTTTCGTTCCTCATGCTTCGGCTCGATCCCACGACACGAGGCGTCGCCATGTCTGCGCGCGAGTTCGCTGCTTCCATTACCTTCAAAGCCCTGGTCATTGGCTTCATCGTGCTGATACTGCTCGTGCCGCTGACGATGTTGCGCGGGATCATCAACGAACGCTCGGGGCTGAAGGAGAAGGCGTTCGAACGCGTGGCGGCGGGGTGGGGTGACAGTGCGGTGATCGGAGGCCCGGTACTGATCGTGCCAGTCGAACAGCTTCCCGCGGACGGAGCTCGTATGCCGTCGCGGGCGGATATTTATTACGTTCTGCCATCGCAACTCGATGCCCGCGTCGAGCTACGCACCGAATCAGGACCGCGTTACGTCGGCATCTATGCTGTTCCGGTCTATCAGTCCACGATCACGCTGACGGGACATTTCGACTTGCAAGGACTTGCGGCGTTATTGGCAGAGGAAGACGTCAATATTCTCTGGAGTCAGGTGCGCGTGCGTCTGCCGCTGTCGGACTCACGCAGCCTGCGTGAGATCCGCGAAGCACGTGTCGCAACTGAGGCGCTCACGTTGAGACCAGGATCCACCGATCTACTTCGCGGCGTCGACGCAACCCTTGACTTCACATCACTGCACGAGCAGAGAAAGATCGAGTTCGCCTTCGATACCGTTGTCGCGGGAAGCCGCGAGTTCGCGGTGCTGCCGCTCGGCAGCACGACTACGGTAGCAATGCAGTCGGACTGGCCGCACCCATCCTTCTTGGGGAATTTTTTGCCCGTCGAACGCGGGATCAGTGATGCTGGCTTTAGCGCCCGCTGGCAGGTGTTGGAACTCAACCGGTCCTACGGACAGATATGGCGCGCAGCGGATATCGACGCTACGGGATTGCACAACTCAGCGTTGCGCGTCGGTCTGCACCAGGGCGTGGATGTCTATCAACGCGCGGAGCGTGCGCTCAAATACGCGTTGCTGTTCATCGCACTGACGTTCTTGACGTTCTTCGCCTGGGAGCAGCTGAGCGGCTTGCGGTTGCATCCGTTGCAGTATCTGCTCGTCGGACTCGCGCTCAGCACGTTCTATGTGTTGCTGCTTGCGTTGTCCGAACACCTTCGTTTCGTCACCGCATACCTCATCGCCGCAGCGACACTCGTCGCTTTGCTGGGCCTGTATATTGCGGGCGCACTTCGTAGCGTAAGACGCGGCGTGGCTATGGCCGCTGCGATCGGCAGCGTATACGGCTTGTTGTATGCGCTGATTCTGTCCGAAGACTACGCCTTACTCATGGGTGCGGTCGCGCTCTTTGCCGCTCTCGCGGCCGTGATGATCGCGACCCGGCGGATCGATTGGTACCGCATCGGCGAGCAATCGGCACACACGCCTTGACGCGAGAAGATCGCCATCAAGTTCAGGTACAACCGTAGGCCGCGCCAGTGTAGGCTCGCGCGAGGTGAAAGCGGACAACGACAACTTACGCAGCGGTCTGCGCGAGCAGGTCGAACAGCTGTTGCCGAATTGGCAAAGCTGGTACCCGAGCTTGTTCGAGGCCGCTCAGGATCTCGGGCTGATCCGCGCGCAGGTGTGCGCGCCGTCAATGCTCATGTTGTCGAATCGACACGCGCAGGTGCGCTCCGAAGCGTTGCAAGCATTCAAGGAGCACTGGTGCGTCGAGGACGAACCGACTCCGACGAGTGAAATCCCTCATGGGGTGCAGCGGCATCTACGTAATTCGCTGCAGGGTCTATCAGGCCATCGCTCCAACCACAAACGCCGCTGAGCGTTGCGTCATGCGCCACCCGCGCGCTTTGACCAAACTTTGCAGCGTTGCGCGCGTTGACAACGTACGTACGCGCACTCAGCGACGATAATCCCTCGTCCTTTGACCGCTAGAGCATCGCCCACTGTGATCGGCTTTCGTCTCATTCTGTTGTTCATTGCCGCGTTATGGTGCGCCCCGTTGGCGTTCGCCGTGACGAGCGAAGCAACACAGGCCAAGAGCGGGCTCGAACCGGCCGACTGGGCCTATCGATTGCCCGAAGGCGTCACGCGTCGCGAGTCGACTTATTACAGCGATGACGTGCCGTGTTACGCGACGGTGTTCTTTCCGAAAGGATTTTCCACTTCCGCCAAGACACCGGCAGTGATTCTCGGGCACGGCTGGGCAGGTACGCATTCTTCGATCGAGAAATATGGCGCGCGGTTGGCGGAGCGCGGACTCGTGGCAATGGTCATCGACTATCGCGGCTGGGGCTTCAGCAATGGCTTCGTGACGCTGCCGGAGCGCCAACCGGATAACGACGACAGCGTGCGCATCACGCGCAAGAAGGCGGACGTCGTCATCAAGCGCACGCGACTGATTCCGCACAAACAAGTCGAAGACATGCGCAACGCGATCTCATACTTGCAAGGCGAGCCCGGCGTCGATCGCAATCGAATCGGCTTGTGGGCGACGAGTTCTGCCGCCGGCAACGCCGTCGTCGTGGCGGCTCAGGACGCGCGCGTCAAAGCCATGGTGATGCAGGTGCCCGCGATCCCAGGAAGACGTTCAGCGGTTGGACCCTACGAGGTGCGCGGACGCATGCTCGAAGATGCCATTGTGCGCGCGCGGACGGGGCAGGGCGCAGAAATGGAAGCTGGCTTTTCGTTGCGGCGAATGGTTGATGTCGAAACCGTCCAGGCCGCGGCCGAATTTCGGCCGTTTCGTTACGTCAAGGACATCGGCCCGCGCCCGGTGCTGTTCATCGTCGCACAGCACGAACAACTCTTTCGTAACGAAGACAATGCCTACGCTGCCGCCGACATTCTCCAAGGACCGACTAAGGTCATGGAAATCCCCGGCATCACGCATTTCGAGATGTTCGTCGCCGAACCCTTCGAGATCAGCTCCAATGCCGCGGCGGACTGGTTCAAACAATATCTCTGAACCCGCCTGACACGATCAATCCTGCGCCGCTGCCAGCTCGGCCGCGTAGTTGGCGTATGAATCCTTCAAGTACGCTGAGTTCAACAGCATCGTCGCGATGAGGTCATCTGTACCTGGACGATAGACGCGCGTGCGAACCCACATGCTCTCGGTGCGCTTGCTGCCACTCAGCGCAACGACTTCGCGATCGACCTCGTACGACTCGCCGATGAACAGTGGACCGTTCAATAGACGGATTTCCTGATCGGCAAACAAGCCGACGACGGGACCCTTGACGGGAAATTGCACCGACCAGGCGACGTGATTGAGCAGGACGCTGATCATCTCGAACGGAATAATGGCGCGCTGCCATGGCGAGTCACCGGCCCTTGCAGCGGAATACCAAGGCGACGGCTCGGTGATGACTTTGAGCTTATCGTTCAAGGGAATGGATACAGCGAACCCATGTGCTGATCCGCATCCATCCGCACCGTGACGCGCTCTGAGCGCATGCCGACATCGACATCGCGCAAGATGACGCGCTGTTCAGGAGCGCGCAGCTCAGTGAGACGTTGGTCGAGCGCAGTAGACGGATGCTCAGGCCCGATGGAGGCCGAGCCGCGCAGAATTTCCACGCCGTCTTCGCGTTGCATCCACATCGCCGCCTGATTCACTCCAGCCGTCGGCTTCATCATGAACGCGCGTACGCGCTCACCTTCGAAGCATGGGTTGCGATAGTGCGCAGAGAGGCAGCCCGACTCGAACCACCGGGTGCCCCAGGTCGCGACACAGAGCGGCACGAGCTGACTGAAGTGCGTCGGGCCTTCGATCGTGCCGCCCTTGAAGCCCAGCTTCTGTGCGGTCGCATCGTCATGAATCGACGCGTGCGAATCGTATTCCTGCGTTGCGAGCATTTGCCGGGGCGATCGAAACGGCCCAACGAGCGTCTGCCCAGCGTCCTCGAGCGGCGTCTCGAATGGCTTTGTCATGCTCAACCTTCGATCTTCGAAAAATCCGGCGGTCGACGTTCCGCAAAGGCGCGCAATGCTTCTGCTGCCTCAGCTGATTTCAACCGCGCCCCAAAAATTTCGCTCTCCTGGCTCATGCGCGCCTGAATGGCTTGAGCATCGCGCATCAAGCGCTTCGTTGCTTGCAGCGCGCCCAGCGGGCGTGTCGCCAAGGCCTTTGCACTCGCAAGTGCTTTCGCCCGCACCTGATCTTTCGGTAAGGCTTCGTTCGCAATGCCAATCTCAGCGGCTTTCTTGCCATCGACCGGCTCGCCTAAGGCAAACATGGCGAACGCACGCGCATGACCGATGCGCGCTGGCAGCAACCAGCTCGAAGCCGCCTCAGGCACGAGCGCCAGATTGACGAACGGCGTGGTGAGCTTCGCGTCTTCAGCGACATAGACGAGATCACAATGCATCAGCATCGTCGTGCCGACGCCCACCGCCAATCCTTGCACGGCAGCGACATAAGGCTTCTGTGCGCGGGCGAGGGCGCTCAAGAACTGCGATGACCTCATGTCCTCGCGCGCCAATTTGCCCGAAGCAACCGCGGCGAAATCTCCCAGGTCATTGCCCGCGGTGAACGCATCGCCTTCGGCTTCGAACAACACCGCACGAACGGCCGGATCGGCCTCGGCGCGGTCCAGTGCTTCGCCCAGCGCCTGATACATGGCGTTCGTCAGCGCGTTCTTCTTATCCGGTCGGTTGAGCGTGAGGCGTAGAACGCGATCTTCGATGGTGCTGAGGATGTGGTCTGACATGAAGCTTCGCTCCCGTGATCAGGATGATCTGGTGATCTGGTGATCAGAAGTAAGAAGGGCCGAGGGTTGCCCCTCGGCCCACTAGAGTTGCTATCGGGATCACCGGATCACTTGATCACCGGATCACTCGACGCAGGCAGCATCAAGCCGCTTTGCTCGACGCCGCCAGTTGCCGCAGCACGTAGTGCAGGATGCCGCCGTGTTGGAAGTATTCGCGTTCCTTCGGCGTATCGATGCGCACACGCACTTCGAACTTGATCGGCTCGCCCGAGGGAGGAGTTGCAACGACGGTGACCATCTTCGCGGCGCCGCCATTCAAGCCGATGATCTCGAAACTCTCCTTGCCCGTGAGGCCCAACGACTTCGCGTTTTCGCCTTCCTTGAACTGCAGCGGCAGGACGCCCATGCCGATCAGGTTCGAGCGGTGGATACGCTCGAAGCTCTCGGTGATGACGGCCTTTACGCCGAGCAGCATCGTGCCTTTCGCCGCCCAGTCGCGCGACGAACCGGTGCCGTACTCCTTGCCAGCGATCACGACGAGCGGTGTGCCGTCCTGCTTGTAACGCATTGCTGCGTCGAAAATGCTCATCTGTTCGCCGCTCGGCACGTGCACGGTGACGCCGCCTTCGGTGCCGGGTGCAAGCTGGTTGCGCAGGCGGATGTTCGCGAACGTGCCGCGCATCATCACTTCATGATTGCCGCGACGTGCGCCGTACGAGTTGAAGTCCGCAGGCTGCACGCCTTGTTCAACGAGATACTTCGCAGCAGGGCTCGTCTTTGCGATATCGCCAGCAGGTGAGATGTGATCGGTGGTCACTGAATCGCCCAGCAGCGCCAGCACGCGTGCATTGCGAATATCCGCGATCGAAGCGGGCGTCATCGTCATGCCTTCGAAATACGGCGGATTCTTCACATAGGTCGACTTCTCGTCCCACGAGTAGATCTTGCCTTCGGGGACCTTGATGGCGTTCCAGTTCTCATCGCCCGTGAACACGCCTGAGTAGCTCTTACGGAACATCTCGGCGTCGACGGATTTCTGGATGAACTCTTGAATCTCAGACGGCGTGGGCCAGATGTCCTTCAAGTACACCGGCTGACCGTCGCTGCCCGTACCGAGCGCTTCGGTCGTGAGATCGAGATTCAATGTACCGGCGAGCGCGTACGCAACGACGAGTGGCGGCGAGGCGAGGTAGTTCTGTTTCACCTCGGGATGCACGCGGCCTTCGAAGTTGCGGTTACCGGAGAGCACCGAGCATGCGATGACATCGCCAGCTTTCACGGCTGCCGAAATCTCGGGCAGCAGCGGACCTGAATTACCGATACAGGTCGTGCAGCCGTAACCCACGGTATAGAAGCCGATCGCTTCGAGATCGGGTGTCAAACCTGCCTTCGCCAGATAGTCCGTGACGACGCGCGAACCCGGCGCGAGGCTCGTCTTCACCCACGGCTTCGAGTTCAAACCGCGCTCACGCGCTTTGCGCGCGAGCAGACCTGCGGCGATCAACACCGCCGGGTTCGAAGTGTTCGTGCAGCTCGTGATGGCGGCGATCAGCACAGCGCCATCCTTGACGTCGAAGGTCTTGCCATTGACGGTCGCGCTCGCGACGCCTTTCGCGGACGGATTCTTGACCGAGCGTTCCTCGGCCATCGTCTTTACGACGGTTTGATACGTGCTCTTCGCGCTGTGCAACGGCACGCGATCCTGCGGGCGCTTCGGGCCGGCAAGCGACGGTTCGACGACACTGAGATCGAGTTCGAGCACATCGGTGTAATCGGCTTGCGGCGCACCTTCTTCGCGCCACATGCCTTGGTGCTGTGCATACGCTTTGACGAGTGCGATCTGTTCTGCGCTGCGCCCGGTGAGATCGAGATACTTCAGCGTTTCATCGTCGACGGGGAAGATGGCGCAGGTGCTGCCGAATTCAGGCGACATGTTGGCGATCGTTGCGCGATCGGCCAACGGCAGACCGGCCAAGCCATCGCCGTAAAACTCGACAAACTTGTCGACGACGCCCTTCTTGCGCAGCATTTCGGTGACCGTCAACACGAGGTCGGTCGCGGTCGCGCCGGCGGGCAACTTGCCCGTCAGCTTGAAGCCGATGACGCGCGGAATGAGCATCGTCACAGGCTGACCGAGCATTGCGGCTTCAGCTTCGATGCCGCCGACGCCCCAACCGAGCAAGCCCAGGCCATTGACCATCGTCGTATGCGAGTCGGT
>CAZIXV010000080.1:0-13669 GCA_964543105.1 uncultured Steroidobacteraceae bacterium | reverse complement strand
CCGTCTGATTCTCTACATCTGGAGGTATTTGGAGCGGCTAACACTGCATTTGGAACCGCTATGGGTCCAGCCCGTTGGTTTACCGAGAGCTGCGCGCGAGGCGTGCAGCGGCGAATCAGCGTTGGGCACAAGAGAGAGGAGAAATGCAATGGATAAATTCATCGAGAAATCCATCAATGTGAACGTTCCGGTACGCACGGCGTACAACCAATGGACACAGTTCGAGGAATTCCCGAAGTTCATGGAAGGTGTTGAAGACATTCGACAGCTCGACGACACGCACCTGCACTGGGTCGCGAGTATCGCGGGCAAGAAAAAGGAATGGGAAGCGGAGATCACGGAGCAATCGCCCGATCGGCGCATCGCCTGGCGTAGTACCTCAGGAGCTGGAAATTCAGGCGTCGTCGAGTTCCGCCCGTTAGGGCCGAACGAAACCGAGGTCTCGGTTCGCATGGGATATGAGCCTGAAGGCGCGCTCGAGAAAGTGGGGGGTGCGATGAATGCACCGGACATGCGCGTGCAAGGCGATCTGAAGCGCTTCAAAGAGTTCATCGAATCGCGCGGCGCCGAAAGCGGTGCATGGCGCGGTGAGGTACGCGGCGGCCGGACGGACGTTCACTGATCGTTCTTGATTCTTGACGCCAAGACGCGGCCTCTTTTCGAGGCCGCGTTTTTCTTTGCGCGCAATTCATTGCTGTCGCAGCGCCCGTCATTCCTTCTTTAGCGCTGCATCGCGCGCGAACACATTCGCAGCTGGGCGAGTCTGAAACGGCCGCACCGAAGGGATCAGCATGGGCACCTTGCGGCGGTAACCGGCGTATTCGGGCAGCGCATCAAGCAAGTCGCGTTCCTCGAATCTGATGGCGATCAAGATGTAGCCCGTCGTCATGACAGCAAACAACAGATGCGTGGCGGTCATCGTTGGCGTGCACCAGAAAGCAAAAAACCATCCCACATATAACGGATGACGCACGAAGCGGTACAGGCCGGGGGTTTTGAACGGTAACGGGTGGTAATCGCGATTACGAAAATGCAGCCACACCTGCCGCAAGCCGAACAGATCGAAATGATTGATGAGAAACGTCGACACCAGCACGAGGCTCCAGCCGAATGCGAAGCCTGCGAGTAACACCGTTCGGGCGAGCGGATGTTCCACCTCCCACACGACGCCACCGAGCGGCTGCCATTGCCAGAACAAAAGAATCAGCGCGAGGCTCGACGCCAGCGTATAGGTGCTTCGCTCTGCTGCCGGCGGGATGAAGCGAGTCCACCAGCGCTTGAAAGCAGGCCGCGCCATGACGCTGTGCTGAAGTGCGAAGAGGGCTAGCAAGGCAAGGTTGATGAGGAGTGCGCGACTGAACGGCTCAATGGCAACGCCGTCGAGACTTTTTGGGACGAAGATATTGCCGATGAACCCGATGGCGTACAAAAAAGTAATGAAGAAGATGACGTAGCAGAGGACGCCATAAATGAGAATCGCGATGCGACTGGCCACGTGAGCGCTCCTTGAGTGATGCGGGAGAGCGCCAGCGTTATTCAACGAACGCTCGATACCCAGAGGAACTATGTCCCGCACAAAGGTGTGTCACCGCCGTTGATGTGACAATTGTCCCGACTTTCACACCTCTTTAGACTTGCGCTGCACTTCACGCAGCATGACTGCAATGCAGCAGACCATTCGGTATCTGACGACGCGCGATGACGTCAAGCTGGCGTGGGCCACCATGGGCAGCGGTTCCATGCTGGTGAAAGCCGCCAATTGGTTGACCCATCTGCAATACGACTTGGAAAGCCCGGTGTGGCGACACTGGCTGGAATTCTTCGCACGTCATTTTCATTTCATTCGGTTCGACGAACGCGGCTGCGGTATGACGCAGTGGCAAGTGCCGGACGTTTCGCCGAGCCATTGGGCGGACGATCTGCAAGCTGTCATCGACGCAGCGCAGCCCACTGAACCCGTCGCGTTGCTTGGCATCTCCCAGGGTGCTGCCGCAACGATTACTTACGCGGCGCGTTATCCCGAGCGCGTTTCGCATCTGATTTTGTACGGTGGCTACGCGCGGGGTTGGGCCTTGCGCTCGGATGCCGAGGGCTATCAGCGATATCAAGCCATCGTCGAGCTGATTCGCCTGGGGTGGGGGAGCGACAATCCGGCCTTCCGGCAGGTTTTCACTTCACGCTTCGTACCGGACGCGACGCCAGAGCAATTGTATTGGTTCAATGAATTGTGCCGGCGCACGACGACGCCGCAGATTGCCGCCCATCTGATGTTGGCGCGCTCGCACATCGATGTTCGCGAACTGTTATCGCAAGTACGCGTTCCGACGCTCGTGATGCATGCCTTGCATGACGACGTCACGCCGGTGAGCGCAAGCCATGAGCTCGCCGCGGGAATTCCGGGCGCGCAGTTCGTGCAACTCGAATCGCGCAATCACGTGCTACTCAATAACGAACCCGCATGGCAGCGTTTCAAAGAAGTGGTGCTCGAATTCACCGGCCGTTCGGCAGCGACGCGCAAGCTCGAGTCGCGCTTTTCCTCACTGACACCGCGCGAGCGCGACGTGTTCGGCGCCGTGGCGCAAGGGTGGAGCAACGCGCAGATCGCCGCCAGCTTGCATGTCAGTGACAAGACCGTGCGTAACACGATTACGCGCATTTTCGACAAGCTCGGCGTCAGTTCGCGCGCTCAGGCGATCGTCTTGGCGCGCGATAGCGGCTTCGGCGCGAGGCTCAGAACATAGAGTAGGGGTCTGCCGCTCGGACTTGGGGCTCGGGCCAGAAAAAGCTGCGCTTCTTTCCGACTCAAGCCCCAAGTTCCAAGCCCGACTGCTTACTTCCGCTCGAAGGTCTTCTCTTCTGCATTCGGTTCACGCGTGCCGGCCGGCGCTGCAACTCTGAAAAGCTCATCTGTCGGTGCCGCAGGCAGATTCTTTTCTTTGCGTCGCTCTGCACTGCCAAGGCTGTAATCCTTCACTTCGACATAGTCGCCGCTTGCCGTGCGGGTGATGAGCTTCGCGAAATAGAAGCCATTGCCACCTGCAGGAATGCACAGCGCATTGTTGGCGACATCACTCGACTTCACATGGACAACGCGAACCGTTGCGAGCCGGTCGGCAAAGAGCGCATCGACATACTCGGGCCGGAACATGCGGCTGTCGCGCTGAATCAACGCCATGGCCCAACCACGCCAAGCCAGCACCAATAGATATTCTTCGACGGCGCCGACCGGGCTCCACATCAATATCAAGTCACGCTGGGCGTCGCGCCCCGCCGTTTCCCAATTTCTGACGGCAGCGCCCGTGCCGTGGTTGGCCGCTTGTCCGCTCTCGCGCCAATCCCATTCCATGCGGCTCAACTGGCGCTGCGCGGGCGTCAACATATCATCGGTGATTTCTTTGACCGCGAAGGGCGAGTCGGATTTGCTTTTGCCGACGAGACTATCGGCGACGCTACTGACATTTGGAATCTGGCCCGTCTTGAGCGCGCCCGTCAGTTTCTTCATGAACGACATATGGAACTCCTTGATTTCCGCTCACAGATTCGCGAACGGCTATCGTAGGGTCCGCATTCCAGTGGAAATACCCACTGGCTCTCAAAACGCGCCCTAGCGCGAGGTGAATCGGTCGTCGATTGGCGCACGAATGGCGGAAGCAACGCTCGCGACGACTTGTGGTGTGCTCGTATCCGCCGTTACGAGCTGGTCGAGTTCTGCGGCGGTGAATGGCGCGATTGCACACAGTTGGGAGGTCAAAACGGAGAGATCCGCATCGGACGTTCGATCTGCGCTGCGTTCACGAGCGAGGATGCGTTCCTCGAGCACGCTGCGCGGCGCGACGCAGCTGACGATGTAGCAGGGCGCATTCAGACGCCTTGCTAACGCGAAAAATGGCGTGCGCCGTTCTCCATCGAGGAAGGTCGCATCGATGATCATCGTGAATCCGGCTGCAACGCCAATTTCGGCGTATTCGAGCAGCCGTGCGTAGGTGCGGCGGTCGAAGTCGGGAGAATAGATGCCATCGCCGATGTCGCTCGCTGCGCTGCTGTGAGGTGCAATACCCGCAAGCCGCTTGCGCTCCACATCGGAGCGTATGCGCAGTCCTGGTAGTGCGGTCACGAGTCGCTCGCTGAGCCAGGATTTGCCCGAGCCCGACAGGCCGTGCATCAGCACGATCATGCCTTGTCGCTGCGTCGACCATTTTCGGGCGGCTTGCAGCCGGCGCTCGAATCGCGCCAGGAAAGGGGCCTCTTGCGACGCGACACTTTGCGCAGAGAGTAGATCGACTTTGGCGCGGACCAATGCACGGTGCGTCGCGTAGAAGCCGAACAGGCGTAAGCCTGCGTAGTCTCCGCCGGCCTCGAGGTACGCACTCAACAAGGTGAGCGCGAGATCGGCACGTTCGCGACAGGCGAGGTCCATCGCGAGAAATGCAATGTCGTCACAAATGTCGATCCAACGCAGGTTCGGATCGAATTCGAGACAATCGAACGGCACGAGGCGCCCTTTGTAGCGCACGACATTGCGCGCATGCAGATCGCCGTGACATTCGCGGATGAAGCCCGTGCGTTCGCGTTGGATGAGCAACGACTCGTTGTCGCCCAGGAAGGCCTGCAGATAGCTCGCCGATCTGTCGATACTGCGCATCGCCGCGCTCGAGGGCTCGAGTCGAGCGCGAATGCTGGAGAGGTTGTCGAGCACGGTGTGCGTGATGTTTCGAGTTCGCGTTGGCACGCCGGCCCACGGAGCTGCCGCGGCTTGGGAATGAAATGTAGCGATCGAATGTGCCAGCTCGCGGATCTCCGCCGGCGTCACCGTGCCGGGCAACAGACTCAACAACTCCTCGCTCGGGTCGAATTGCCGCATGCGCACGGCGTATTCGACCGGCACCCCATCGCCATCGATGGTGAGTTGTCCGTCAGCGCAGGTGATGGGCACGACATCCACATACAGGTCGGCGGCAAAGCGCTGGTTCAGGCGCAACTCTTCCTCGCAAAGAAAGCGCCGGTGCGCCAAGTCGGTCGTATCGAGGAAGTCGAGCTCGACCGCCTTCTTGATCTTGTAGGCGAACGGGCCGGTGAGGACGACCCAGGACACATGGGTTTCAACGAGCGACGGGTTCGTCACTTCGTGCGAATAGGCGTCGGGTCGCAGGAGCGCCTGGATGTCGAAGGAGCTGTCGTTCATCGCCTCGTGCGAGATCGGTTCGGGCGCGTGGGATCGTACCTGGATCAAGCAAGCACCGCGGTTCGGGTCTTCCGCCGACGAATCTCCCGTTCGCCCGAACCTGTAGTCCTCGTGCGCCCTGAGCCTTGCATCTCCCGTTCGCCCTGAGCCTGTCGGAGGGCGAGCTCGGCACGAACGGAAATAGGTGCCGGCGGCGTCCGTGACGACCGCGGGCGAGACCGCGGCGCAGAATCACAACACGTTGAAGAGTAAGACGTTATGCACGTTAATTAACGCGCAGTACGGTTATTAACGAGACGTGCAGCTCGCGCCATTGCAGGATCGCCGCCCTTCGCCCGTAGCGCTCTTGGAGCCCGACCGACCAGCGGCTCCCCGAACGCTGGATGGCTAAAAAACAAACCGCCCGATTTTTTGGGAGCAGCCGAGCGGCCTGTGTCTTTAAATAGCAGCGAGCTGGGTCCGTCGGGCGTCGATCTTCCTGATAACTACATACTTAAGAGTGCTTTCAATGTTTCCTCAGCGCGTGTCTTGTCGTTCGCTTTCACTGTCATTGCCGGCCGGTGTGCTGCTGGCGTTGGGTGCTCCCGCGGCGCTGGGACAGGAGCGTGAATCGCTCGAGAACGGCCCGCTCGAACAGGTCATCGTTACTGCGACGCGCGCCCAGGAGGGCATCCGCGCGGATGTTCTCGGAGCGTCTGCCACGGTGCTGGCTCCCGAACAACTCGAACAGCGCCAGACCCGCTTCATCTCCGATGCCTTGCGCGATGTGCCAGGGGTTGCCGTGAATCGCGCCGGCGCCGTGGGCGGCATGACGCAAGTGCGCATCCGGGGCACCGAGGGAAATCACGTGCTCGTGCTGATCGACGGCATGGAGGCGGCGGATCCTTTCCAGGGCGAGTTCGATTTCGCGACGCTCCTCGCCGATGACGTGGCGCGCGTGGAAGTGCTGCGCGGCCAGCAAAGCGCGCTTTATGGTTCGGATGCCATCGGCGGTGTCATCCACTACATGACGCTCAGCGGTCGTGAAGCGCCTGGGATGAGCGCGCGGCTGGAAGGGGGTTCATTCAATACGTGGGAGGGCTCGCTGCGCGTCGCGGGTGCAACCGACAAGTTCGACTACGCCGTGAGCGGCGGCCATCAGACCACCGATGGCATCGCCACCTCGCGCATCGGTTCGCGCAAGGTCGGCGCGGAGAACACCGCCTTTTCGGGACGCTTCCAATACGACGTCAATGACGATTTCCGCTTGAACGCCGTGACGCGCTACGCCTACACGGATGCGGAATTGAACGATCAGGATTACAGCGGCGCCTACGGCGTACCGCCGTACGGCTGGGTCATCGATAGCGACGACTACTATCACAACCGTGCGTTGTACGGCCTCGTGCGCGCTGAGTTCGATGCGCTCGATGATCGCTGGGTGAATTCACTCAGCGTGCAAGGCGTGGACGCGGCGCGCAGTGCCTACTCCGACGGCGATCGTTCGTACGGCAATGAATCATCGCGCCTCAAGGCTTCCTATGTGTCCACGCTGCAATTCGGCAGCGATGTCTTCGCGCAGACGTTCACCTTTGCGGCCGACTTCGAACGGGGACGGATGCGCGCGAACGGGCCTTGGCTCACGGACGCGCAGCGAGTCGAGCGCGAGATCGACAACGTCGGGCTCGTTGCGCAATACAACACCGTCATCGACGAGCGCATCGGCTTCGGCGTTGCGCTGCGGCACGATAACAATGATCGCTTCGATGATGAGACCACCTATCGGGTGCAAGGCAGCTATCAGTTCGACAGCGGCACCCGGCTGCGCGCCGCGCTGGGTTCGGGCATCAAGAGCCCGGGGATGGACGATCTGTACGGGTACGATCCCGACAGTTTCATCGGCAATCCCGACCTCAAAGCCGAACGCTCGGAAGGCTGGGAAGTGGGTATCGAGCAGAGCTTTGCTTCCGAGCGCGCGCTCATCGGGCTGACCTACTTCGACAACCGCTTGAAAGACGAGATCTACACGATCTACAGCGGACCGACCTTCATTGCGTCACCCCAGAACCGCGACACTGAATCGACGCAGCAGGGGATCGAGGCGTTCATCGCCGCGCGGCTCGGTGCTTGGAATGTCGACGCTGCCTATACCTATCTCGACGCCGAAGAGGGCGGCATGGAAGAGGGCCGGCGTCCGCCGCACATCGGCAGCTTGAGCGTTGGCTGGCGCACGCTCCGCGATGCGCTGGGTTTGAACATCACCGCGCGCTACAACGGCACGATGCTGGATTACAACTTCACGGGTGTCGGCGGTCAGTTCATCCAGTTGGAAGACTTCACGCTCGTCAATTTCAACGTCGACTATTACGTCTCGGACCAGGTCCAGTTCTTCGGCCGCATCGAAAATCTATTCGACGAATCGTACGAGGAGCTGTTCAGCCATCGAGCGCCGGGCCGCGCCGTGTATGCCGGCGTGCGGTTGAAACTCTAGACGTTACGTGCGACTGCAGGCGATCACCTGCAGTCGCGTACCTCTCAGAAGGATTCCGGCAATTCCGGAATCACCTGGTTCGGATACCAGAAGACCAGGTGACACGACTCGCAGGCGGCGTCGATGGCTTCGCCCGCATTGAGCATGCCTTGAATGTCTTTTGCTTCGATCGCTTGCAGCATCTGCTCGCTGACGTTGTGTAACAGATCAGAGAATTGATCGAATTGCGCGCGGTTCGCATCGATCGTCGCTTGCACCTCTGCCGGCGGCAGCACGCCTTGCACGCCCTCATCGGCCATCGGCTTGCCCGGCGTGAACACCGGCCGGCCGGGCGTTTTCAGTAACTGCGCCGCTTCCATCAACGTGCGTGCATGCGCTGCGACCTCGGCCCATTGTTCGTCTGTTTCTGGGTGCTTCTCTTCCACACCGCTTGCCGTCAGCGTCGTGCTCACGGATTCCCACAGTGCTTCAGCTGGCGGCTCGATCCGTTCGATCATCAGATCCTGAATCGATTCGTCGCTTGTCGCGGCAAGCTGCGCATTTTCCGGAGGTGGCGCGTCGTTGCCGCACGCGGCGAGCAGCGTCAGCGCAAGGAGACAGGAGGTACGAGCGTATCGAGGTGTCATGGGGAGGTCTTCGCTTGAGAGAAGACGCCCAAGGTAACGCCGAACGCAGAATTACGCTCGTTAACGTGATCGAAACAAAAGAAAGAACAGTTAATCGTTGTGGCTAGGGCGAATACTCTGGCGCAGATCGCCCGCGAATCGCGATCACCGGCGTGCGCTGCGGCGCGCTCGCGCGCAGCCACTCGGTATCGACGCCGTAGACCTCGCGCAGATTGGCGGCATTGAGCGCAACTTCCGGCACATCGTCGGCGACGACTCGACCGTCATTCAACAACACCACGCGATCGGCGATGCGGGCCGCGAGCGAGAGGTCGTGCACCGTCAGTACGACACCACCGCCCGCGACTGTGAACTCGCGCAGCAGATCCGCCGCTTCGAATTGATGCAGCGGATCGAGTCCGGCAAAGGGCTCATCGGCCAGGATCCAGCGCGCTTCGGTCGCAAAAAGCCGCGCGAGCAACACGCGGGCGCGCTCGCCACCCGAAAGCTCAGTGACGATTTGTTTCGCCCATTGCGCCGTGTGAGTTTTTTTCATCGCGCGCTGTACAGCGGCGGCGTTCTCTTGCGCCGAGGCGCGGCGCTGATGCGGTATGCGTCCGAGCGCTACCAGATTTTCCACATCGATCGGCCAGGCGATTTCCGGCGTTTGCTGCAGAAACGCAATTTTGCGCGCGCGTTCCTCGCTCGGGATTGTCGCGACCTCCACCTCACTCACGCTCACCGTGCCGCTCGACGGCTTCAAAAGACCGACGATGCACTCGAGCAAGGTCGATTTCCCCGCGCCATTGGGACCCAGCACTGCGGTGACCGCACCCGGCTGCAACAGCAGCCGGATGTCGCGCAGGATGGCGCGATCACGCCGGTGGAAGGTGAGATGGTCGATGCGGATGGGCATGAGCTACGGGTTACGGGCTACGGGTTACGGATTACGGGCTACGGGAATAAGGCATCGGCTCTGACTGTAGCCTGTAGCCCGTTGGCCGTTTACCACTGGCTACAGGCAAGAACTAAACGATCTACACCAACCGTTTGCGCAACGAGTACAACAACGCAAAGAAGAAGGGGGCGCCGACGAGGGACATGACGACGCCGAGTTGTAGTTCCGAGCCGCCGGGGAGCAGGCGGACGACGATGTCGCCTGCGAGCACGAGTACGGCGCCGCCGAAGGCGCTGGGAATCAGCAAGGCGCCGGGGCGTGCGCCGACGAGCGGACGCAATAAATGAGGTACGACGAGGCCGACGAAGCCGATGACGCCGGTGACCGCGACGCTTGCACCCACGACCAGGCCGACGCCGATGCACAAGCGCAGCTGCGTTTTGTTCAGATCGATGCCGAGTGAGCGCGCACCGGTTTCGCCGAGCGTCAAAGCATTCAACGCGCTGCGGCAACTGAGAATGAACGCGCTGCCGATGAGAATGATCGGCGTAGCGAACAGCAGATCATCGATGCTGCGGTCGGTGAGTGCGCCGAGCATCCACCGCACGATCTCGCCGCCCACCCAGGGACTCGGCACCAAGGAAAGCACGAGCGAGATGCCGGCGACGGATAGTGTGCTCAAGAGAATGCCGGCGAGTACGAGTGTCAGTGTGCTGGCCGTGATCCCGGCGAGAAAGAACAACGCAGCCATCCCCACCATGCCGCCGATCACGCCGCAGATCGGCAGCGCCCACGGATGCAGACCTGCGATACCGAAAAAGATACTGAGTACCGCGCCGAGCGCCGCCATCGCAGAGACACCCAACGTGCCGGGATCGGCGAGCGCATTGCGTAGGTACGCTTGCATCGCTGCACCCGCTAAACCTAGTGATGCGCCAACGACGATGCCGAGCAAGGCACGCGGGACGCGCAGTTCGAGGAAGATCGTGCGTGTGATCGCATCCTGACTCGCCCACACATCCCACGACAGCGTCAGCTTGCCGATGAGGATCGATGCGACCGCGAGGATCCCTGTCGCGAGCATCAGCGCGGGCAGCAGCCAACGATGCGTGGCGCTCGAAGCCATCATTCGAAGCTCCTGCGTAGCGGTGCGCGGTGCGACATCGCCTGCTCACGCGCAGCAACGAGTGCCTCGAGCGCATGGATCAGCGTCGGTCCAGCGCAATACAACATGCGCGCGGGATACTCGACGCGCAGCATGCGGTGCTCGAGTGCGCGCAGCGCGCGGTGGTTGATCACGCGCTCTGCGTGCATGACAGCGCCCGGTGAGGTCTCGCCGATCAACAGCAGATTGGGCGGTTCGCGTAACAGGTCTTCCAATGCCATCGGCATGTGTTCGTAGATGCCGCGCCGCGCCGAGACGTTGTCGAGACCGACGATGCGCATGAGTTCATCGGTGATGGTGTCCGCACCCGCCGTCATGCCGCCGGGTTGATACACGGCAGCGGTCAGTGCCGGTGTCGAAGCACGTTGCGAACGCGGTCTGGCCGCTGCGATGGCCGCGTCGATACGCGCGATCATGGCTTCGCCGCGCGCGGGCTCCTGCAGCAGCGCCGCGAGTTGTCGGATTTGAGCGTGGCTTTGTTCGATCGATGTGGGCACATCGAACAACTCGAAACGGATGCCGACGCGCTTGAGCGCGTTGCGCGTGGCGAGTGCGGAGTGCCGACCTGCGATCACCAGATCCGGCCGCAGCGCGACGACTTCTTCCGCCGTCTCATACGTGATCGGCAGCGCGCGCGCGTCGTCGGCAATCGTCGTGCGCCACGCATCGCGCGAGTAGTGACTGATCGCCGCGATGCGCTCGTGTGTCACGAGTTCGACCAACAGGATGTCGAGACAGGGATTGAGCGAGACGATGCGGGTGGGCGGCGCCATCTCATTGGCGCAAGCAGGCGAGAAGCTCGCCATTCCCGCGATGACGGCTGCGAAACAGAGTGCGATGCCTGGACGAAACACGAGCGGTCCCTGAGGAATGCCGATTCGCGTGAACCTCGCGGCTCACGGCCTCGTCGTCACTCGGAATACCCGCTCGTTCGGCACACCCCGGCCGTTCGATGGACGACAACGCTGAGCAGGTCTCCTGGCTTGCGGTCTGAGGACGATGCTGCGAATGGCTCGTCTCGCCCAGCGTCGCCTTCCCGAATCGTAAAGATTCAGTGGCCTTAAGACGCTTGGGTTACCGCTTACAGTTGCGGGGGCAGCCCGGGTATCTCACCCGGTTCCCATTTCAATTCCATACGGAAACTCAACGCGGGCGGGAGGATGCGGAGAACGGCGCAGGGCGTCAAGTCGCGCGCCGGATGCAAAGAAGTGCGAGCCGTGACGCACTTTATTTAAGAAGGAGTCTAAGGGTCGAGATATAGTCCCGAACCACTTGGATTTACGCAGGAAGCGGCCTGCGATTACATGACATTTAGCGTTCAATCCTCCGCCGCTATTTTGCTTTTGCTCGCCATGGCCGTGTTCGCGGCACACGGCCGCCTTCGTGCCAGTTCGATGGGATGGATCGTGGCCGGCGCGGCTTGTGCTGGAATTCTGACGAGGTTCGTGTCGTTGGCCGACGCCGCGGTGATCGGCAGCCTCGTCATTGCGCTCGTGTGTGTGCAGCTCTGGACGCGCTTTGCGATCGCCGCAGCGTATTTCGGGCTGGGCTTGCTGGCGCTCGTGTGGGCGCAGCGGCTCACATTGCATGGGATCGCGCTTCCCCTCGCAGCCTTGATCGCGCTCGCCACGCTGGCGATCGTGCTTTGGGCGTGCAAGCGACGCATTCGGCCCGTCAATGCAGCGCTGCAGATCGAAGCCTTGCTGATCGTGCTGGCCGCTGCAGTGGTCGTTGCAGCCGTGCCTGCAGTGAATTCCGGCTGGCATTCGGCGGCCGCATTGAACGCCGTCGCGCAGACGCCGGCGACGAACGATATTCCTGGCGGGGGTTTGGCATTGCTTTTGATCTGTGTCGCGCCATTGGTGTTGGGCGCGGCGTATTCGGTGTGGAGGCGACGTAGACGATGCTGACGATGTTGGAGAACGGTCTTTTTGCCGTGGGCCAGGTGCTGCGCGCGCCGGTCATGACCTTGCTGTGGGTCGGCATTTTCGCGGTGCTGTTCACGGCCGGTGCGGCATTGATGGAGTACGTCTCGCGACGACGCGAGCGCGAAGGCTTCGACATCAAGCGCTGGCTGCATCGCGGTGCAGTGTTGCAAGGAGACACGGCGCGAATCGACGGCCTGCCAGCGGGGCTGCGCGGCTTGTTGAACGATATCCAGACCGCCGCGCGCGAAACGCAGCTGCATGACGGCGCCATCGAAAACCTGCTGCTCGAGCGCGAGGAGCGCTTGCGCCGCGATCTCGATTTACCGCGCGCGCTCGTCAAAGTGGGTCCAAGCGTTGGCTTGCTCGGGACGTTGATTCCGATGGGTACCTCGCTGGCAGCGCTGGCGAGCGGCAATCTCGAAGCGATGGCCGGGCAAATGGTCGTTGCATTCACGACGACGATCATCGGCCTTGCGATCGGCACACTCGCCTATGTCGTCACGCTCGTGCGGCAAAACTGGGTGAACGAAGCGGTGCGCGAGCAGCGCTACCTGATCGAGCGCGTGGCAGCCGAATTGGAGGCGCGCTGATCGTGGCGAAGTTTCTGCGTCTGCCGTCGGTCGAAGAGGCAACCGAAGACGATCCGCTCGCCGGCGTCGCCAATCTCTTCGACGTGTCCGTCGTGTTCATCGTGGGCTTGATGATTTCCTTGTTCTCCGTTTATCGCATGGGCGACCTCGTCGATCCGAACACCGAAACGACGCTGGTGAAGACTAACGCCGCCGGTGAGCGTGAAGTGATCATCAAGAAGGGCACGGAAATCACAGCCTACAAGGTGTCCGGCGAGACGATGGAAGGCGATGGCGAGCGGCTTGGCACGGCCTATCGGCTGGCGAACGGCCAGATCATCTACGTGCCCGATGGCGATGCGCCGGCTCCTTAGTTTCGTTTTCTTATCGCTGCTCGCATGCGCCGCCGCCGCGGCGCCGGTGCGGCTGACGTATTTGTATTCGGACGGCAATCTGCCGGGCACGCTGCGTGCCTATAAGGAAGTGCTGGCGGAGCACCCGCAATTGCGTGGCGAAGTACAGGTCACGTTCGTGACCGAATCGCTCTATGCCGATGTGAATGCCGAGGACGTGCTGAATTCAGACGTGCTCGTGATCGACATCATGAACGAGCAGATGTTGGAGCGCTTCAATCAGGAACATGACGTCGATTTGATCCAGCGCATCAAGCAGCGCGGGACGGTGCTCGCCGTGGGCGAGGGCGTGCGACCCAAGGACGCGTATTTGCAGATGGGCGTGGAATGGGATGAACGCGCGCGCGGCTATTGGGAGCACTCGGGTCCAAGGAATCAGCGCTCGTTGCTGAAACTGGCGCTGACGAAGACGGGCGTGCAAGGCCTCGCGCTCGAACCC
>CAZIXV010000079.1:0-13707 GCA_964543105.1 uncultured Steroidobacteraceae bacterium | reverse complement strand
CGCCCGCTGCGCCCGCCCACGCGCAAGCCACCCTGTGCGAACCCATCGGTGCGTTTCAATTGAATATCGGCGGCGGCTTGCAGCGTAAACAGCGCCAGCGGCTTCAATTGCCAACTGATGCTGCCGGCATGTACGCCACCGATCTGCAGCACCTGTGCGCTGCCATTCCAAATGGAGCCATCAAGGCCCGCAAGCGTGACGCCTTCGGGCTGGACGCGCGGAATCACGACATTCGCCGGCAGCGTAACGATCGCGAAAACGATGAAGGCGCCGATGCCGGCGACGAGCAGTGATCGCATTCTCATCATCAGCCCGGTGCTCGGTTCAGGACGAGGTTGATGTTCACGAGCCCGGGTGTCGCGGTGCGATCGAACTGCGCCGATTCGATCGCGATGCGATGGCTGAGTTCGAGATTGGCGAGCCACATCATCGCGCGATCGAACGAGGCGGATTCCAACCGCACGCGAATTCCGGTCTCGCCGCTTGGCGTTTGCCCCGTGAGTGCAGACGACAAGCCCGCCTCACGCGCCGTGCGATCGACCAGCACGACGAGCGATTCGTCAGTGGGCGCCGCCATCATGGGTTGATTCGCACCGAGCGCTTGGACTTCACCTGCGACGCTGCGCATCCACGCGACGTCCGCTTTCTTTTTCGCCACATTGGCTTCGTAGGTGGCGAGCGAGCCGTAGAAGGGTGCGAACACGAACAGATACAACGCTGTGATCGCGACCAACGCGCTGCCGACGATGATCACGGCGCGTTCGCGCGGCTGCAATCTCGAAAACCGATCCTTGAGGTTTTGCATCGAGCTCTCGTTAGGTCGCGGACTTCAGTTGCAGACGGCCTTCGTACTTATCGTCGCGTGGGTTGGCCGACTGAATCACGGCCGTCATGCCGCGCTCGGCGGTGAACTGCCGGATGCGATCGAGCGCATCGACCGATGGGGCCAGGACGCGTAGATCCGTCGTTCGATCGCGATAGGAAATGGCTTCGACCTTGCTGCCGGGTGTCTGCACGATGGCTTCCGCGAGTGTGCTCATCGTCGAGAGCATGCCGCCGCTCGGTGCGCCGCCGCGCAGGATCGCGAGCCGCGCTTCCATCTGTCGTCGAGCCTGCAGCGGATCAGGCATCGGCGCACCGGGCATGGCCGTCTGATAGACCTGGGCAATTTCCTCATCGAGGCGGGCATCTTGCTGCTGCAAATGCACGAGCCGCCAACCTTGCACGCCAAGGTGCAGCGCGAAGAACACGCCAGCGAGGATGGCGGCATAGCGCCAAGGGGCCAACGCAATGTTGAGCTTCCTTTTGACCGCATAGCGCCCTTGCAGCAAGTTCACGGCGCTCTTGTTGTGCACCGTGTCGGCGGCCAATAGCGACAACACGCCATCGGGCAGCAGCTTCAATTGCAAGCTCGCGGTGAACTCGCGCAGTCCTTCGAGCAAGTCGCGCTCGCGTTCGTAATCATCGACGCTGACGTAGATCGTTACGTGCTCGCGCGACTCTTCGCCGGACGCCAAGCCCAGTTGCAGCGCTTCAATCAACGGCTGCACATCGAGCACCGCACCGGGCGTTGCTTCGCGACGTACGTAGACGCGGGACTGATCGATCAAGAGAGTGACGCCGTTGGGCGTGACGGGAAGCATCGATGACTCGCCGTAAATGGCATTGGCCTGGATCCCGGCGGCGCGCAATTGGCCGAGCCATGTCTGCATGCGCTCGTGCGAGGCCACAGCAACAGGAACACCGGGGCGCGCATCGCGCTTGCCGATCGCAAAATGCAGATCATCGACATCGGCAGCGAGTTGTTCCTCGAGTGCGAAGGGCACGATCTGCGCGAGCTTGCCGCTCTTGAGCGGCACGATCGGCTCGGCAAGCAACACGTCGGTACCGGGCGCTAGGACAATCACATGGCGTGTCATGCATTCCGGCGCTGCGTCCGCGGGCGTCCCGTGGCGCACTGCGTCGATGCGCGCACCGGCGCTATCGATCGTTACCCATTCGATCGCATCGGTGGGTGCACCGCTTTCGGCTCGATCGCTGGCCGACGCAAGCAGGCGAATGACGACGGTTTCTGCCATGTACGAAATGTCCTGGGCGCGGCGTCAGGGCGTGCCGATGCTGCGTTGGATGGGGCGGACGAGATTGTTCTGTCGATACAACAGACTGTACATAGTGAGCTGAGTAGTGCCAAGCGTGACAACCGTGCTCAACCGAAAGTAAGCACTCGTTTGTGAAACGACATTGCCGTCGATGAGTTCGAGCTTCTTCTTCGGATCGAGCTGTGCTTGTAGATCTGCCAAGGTGGGAAAGCAGCGTTGCTGGCGCGTCTGCGCCGTGCTTTGCACCGCCTTCGTAAATTGGCGCTGCGTTCCCAGCAGCGAATCGAGCACCTCAGGCGGCGCTGTACACACATTGATCGGCGTGCCGACAGGCAAGGCGGTGACGAATGGTTCGAGCCGGCGGTAGCGATCGAGCCCGAAGTCGGCGATGGCGAGCAGTTCGCTCGTTCGCGTGATCGGCATGTTCGCTGTGCGGTAGGGAGGCGTGAGGCCCGTGTAGACCGGATCTTCCGCGCCATCGGGAAATTGGGGATTGATGTCGGTATCGATCCAGTCGGCAATCATGCCCGCCCACTTGGTTTCGATTTCCAAGATCTCGAGCAAATCGGTGAAGCGTGCGAGCGCGGCCGGATCGGTCACGAGTTCGCCGTTGGTCTGATCCCAGGTCACCAGGCTGTTGAGATTGAAGCGCCCTTGCATATCATCGACATGGCCGGTGAGTTCGCCGCCCTCGATGGGCAAGGGCGGCAAGCGCATGGCCCACGCTTCGGTGTAATCGTCCGACTCCGCGCTTTGCTGCGCATCTTGGCGCAGCACGTCGGCCACCCAGGCCTCGGCGCCCACGGCGACTTGAAATGCCTGATCGATCGAGAACGTCGTCATGGTGCGGCGCTGATCGAGGAAAGCCTGATAGCCCACCTGCACGGCTAACACTGTTGCCAGCGCAACGATGAGGATGGCCGTGATAAGCGCAACGCCGCGTTGACGCGGATGGAGCGACGTGACGCTTCTCATCCTGCCACCTCGACAAGCCGCGTGATCGTGCCCCAATCTTCGAGTTCGACCGTGATTTCGACGGCGAGCGGTAGATTGCGTGCGACATTGCGTCCGCCGCGGCGCCCGCCTAGCGGTGGCCATTGTTCGATGAATCGCCGCTGATTCGTCAGGAAACGGAACTTCACCGATGTCACCCGATCGAGCAGTACGGTTTGCACCGGCTCCGCAGCGAGCGTGCGATCGAGCATCACCCAGTACTCACGCGTCAGCTTGTTGTCTTCCAGTGTGTACGCGACTCGCTGCAACGTGGAGCGGGGCACACCTGCGGGATTCGACCAGCCCGAATGCGTGAACTCCGCGAGGCGCTCACTGCGTGCATCCGCCAATAACGCCGGTTCGAGATTATCGCCGAGCGAGGCGCGCACCGGTCTTGGCTCGAGCGCGGCGAAATCCTGCGCCATGCGATGTATCGCGGTTTGAATCGCACGCGTGCGCGCGGCGGACTCATTGAGGCGCGTGGATTGCTGATTCAGTTCGCTCAAGCCGCCATAGGCGAGCAATGTGACGATCGCAAGAATCGCCACCGCGACGAGGATCTCGATCAGCGTGAATCCGTTTGCGTGGCGCGCGCGAACGCTGGCGTACACCGGTTCGACTGCGCGCTTCATTCGCCGGTCTCCGGCAACGGCGGATCGACCGGCTCACCCTCTGGAGGCGGTTGATCTTGCGGCGGCGGGTCCTCGGTGTCGGAATCCTGCGGAGGGTCCTCGTCGGGTGAGCCGGGCCGGCCACGCGGCGGCTCGCCATTCCATGCCACGTTGACCATGCCGGCGGGCGCAATCGCACTGCCATAGAAACCTGAAAGTGTGGCCAGCGAGCGGCCTTCTTCGCTGTCGGCTTCGGCAACCTGGATGTCGATGCGTCGCATCGTCTCGACAGGTGTTTCGGTCACCTCCATCGTCCACCGCCAACGCCGCCCGGCCATTTCGACTTCATCGGAGGTTTTCGCGATCTCAGGTGCGCGCGGCTGCAAGCGCACTTCCGTCAGCTGGTTCATCGCCACCCAATGCGCAATCGTGCCATCGCGCATGCGCGTGGTGTTGCTCGCGGTCTGACTGACGGCTTCGATGACGGCAAGCATGCCAAGCGACACGATGACGAGTGCCGCGAGCACCTCGATCAGCGTAAAGCCGCTCTGCAATCGCCTACCTGCTTGCATTCGCCGTCTCTTCTGCATCGAGAGGAGGATGGGTCTGCGCGATGATGGCCCAATCATCGCGGCTGTCGCGGCGCTGTTCGACGCGTAGATCGTTGTCCGCCGTGGCGAGGACACGCCACAACGCTGGCTGGCGTTCACGTTCGATGTGCAATTCGAAGGGCATGATGTCGCCATTCGACAGGATGATGAGTTGCGGCGGGTTCTCTTGCGCACGCTTGACGTCATCGCGGGTGATCGTGCGCAGCGCCGCGGGCAACTCGGCTTCTCGTTTTTCTTGATCTGTCAGCTCGCGATCCTCGTCGAGATCGTCGCGTTCGGGCAACTGCGGTTTCAGCACGATCTCGCGGCCGTCGAGCCAGACGCGATAACGCAAGTCTTCAGGCAACGCGCGGCTGGCATAGAGACGATCGCCTTGGATCGGGATCCACAGATTATTGAAGACATCGAGTCGCAGGAATTCGTGTTCTTCAGCAGCGAGATAGATGCCGACGTTGAGACCTTGCAGTTCGGCTTCTTCACGCGCCTGGCGCAGCACGGCCCAGAAACGCCGTGCCTCATCTTCCACTTGCGTATCCCGTCCGAGGACGTTGATGGAGAGCGTCACCATCGAAGCCATGATGCCGATGATCACGACAACGACGAGGATTTCGATCAGCGTGAAGCCTCGCGGACGCACAACGGCGAGTCTCTGCAGCGCGCCCGAGGAGAACGAATGCACGAGGCTAGCCTACGCTGTCGGTGAAGGTATGCGACGTTGCGATCAATCCGTCTGCCAATTGCCGATGTCGGCGTCCATTCCTTCGCCGCCTTCCTGATTGTCCGCGCCAAGCGTGAACAGATCGTATTCGCCGCGACTGCCTGGATAGGTGTAGCGATAGTCATTGCCCCAAGGATCCTTGCGCAAGCCGCCTTTGAGATAGGGGCCGCGCCAATTGCGTGCGTCACTCGGTTGTTGCACCAGTGCTTGCAAGCCTTGGTCGGTCGAGGGGTACTTGAAGTTGTCGAGCCGATACATGTCGAGTGCCGCGCCGATCGTTTGGATGTCCTGTTTCGCCTTGGTCACGTTCGCTTGATCGACGCGACTCATCACGTTCGGCACCACGAGCGCAGCCAGGATGCCGATGATCACGACGACCACCATGATCTCGATGAGGGTGAAGCCGCGTGCCTGACGCATGCGCGATGCAGCTTGAACGTTCGATGCGAAGATGTTCATCGGCAAAAATCCTTGGCAGGAGACCTAGTTGTAGTGAAGATCCGCCGCTGCGGTGCGGCGTCGGATCATAACAAAGCGATCTGTCCGAGATGAGTGATGCAAAACGATTACATTCCGTGGGAGGCGCTCGCGGGCGGATTCACGAGCTGACGGCATCACGCGCTGCAGAACTGTGGTTGCTGGGACTCCTCGCGCTCGTCGTGGTTCTGTTGCTGCCTTTTGCGGAGACCGCGCGTTTGGCACTGCGGTATGAACGCAGCGCCATCCTCGCGGGCCACGAATACTGGCGGCTGCTTACAGCGCATGTCGTTCATGGCTCCGTATTTCACGCAATGATGAACCTGGCAGGGCTGGGGCTCATCGCCGCGTTGTTTCCTCGTCACTATTCGGTGCGCGCGTGGCTCGTCATTGCGTTCGCAAGCGTGCTTGCAATCGATATCGGCTTTTTATGGCTCGAACCGGATCTTGCTTGGTACGTCGGTTTGTCGGGCGTACTGCATGGCGCGCTTGCCGCAGGCGCGCTGGCTTGGTGGCGGTTTGAATCGAAGGTGCTGGCGGCCGCCTTGACGCTGATTTTCATCGGCAAGCTCCTCTGGGAGCAGTGGGCGGGCGCGTTACCGCTGTCGGGCGATCTGCCGGTGATCGTCGATGCTCATCTTTATGGCGCAATCGGCGGGGTTTTGGCCGCTTTCGGCATTCATGCAAGCCGTCAAGGCTGGTTCCGGATTGTCCGACCGTTATAATCGCGCGCCTTTTTGGCCAGCAGGATTCCGCTCACGATGACGTTTGCTTTCGTTTTTCCCGGACAGGGCTCGCAATCCGTCGGGATGCTGGCCAAGTTGGCCGCCGCCGAACCGCTCGTCCAAGAGACCTTCGCGGAAGCGTCCGAGGTCCTGGGCTATGACTTATGGAAACTGAGCCAGGACGGACCCGATGAGGCGCTCGCGCAGACCGAGCGCACCCAGCCGCTCATGCTGACGGCCGGCGTTGCTACGTGGCGGGTATGGCGCAAGCACGGCGGCACGCTGCCTGCAGCGCTGGCCGGGCATAGCCTTGGCGAATATTCCGCGCTGGTCGCGGCCGACGCGCTGGACTTCAAAACGGCGGTCGAATTGGTGCAGTTTCGAGGACAGTCGATGCAACAGGCCGTGCCTGCGGGGCAGGGCGGCGCCGCAGCGATTTTGGGTATCGACGACGCCGAAGTGGATGCGGCTTGCCGAGAGGCAGCGCAAGGCGAAATCGTGCAGCCTGCGAACTTCAATTCCCCCGGACAAGTCGTGATCGCCGGCGCTTCAGCCGCGGTCGAGCGCGCCATCGCAGCCTGTCAGGCGCGCGGTGCGAAACGCGCAATCAAATTGCCGCTCAGCGTTCCGGTGCATACCCCGCTCATGCAGCCTGCCGCCGAACGCATGCGCGAAAAACTCGCAAGCGCGCAGTTCAAAGCTGCTCAAGTGCGAGACATATATACGGTGGACGTACGTAAGCACGGCGGTGCAGACGACATGCGCGCCGCGCTCGTCGAACAAATCGTCAAGCCCGTGCGCTGGACCGAAACAGTACAAGCCATGCTTGCAGGCGGTGTGCGCGTCATCGTGGAATGCGGCCCCGGACGCGTGCTGACCGGCTTGAATCGTCGAATCGAAAAAAACCGCGAGATCGCGATGATCTCCATCGAGGACCCCGACACGCTGCAGCAAGCGTTGACGGCTTGTCAGGTGCAGTCATGAGCAATATGGAATTGAATCAGGAGATCGCGCTCGTGACGGGCGCCTCGCGTGGCATCGGCCGCGGCATTGCGCACGAACTCGGACGTCGTGGCGCTACGGTGATCGGCACGGCGACCAGCGAAGCCGGCGCGCAAGCCATCACTCAGTCATTGAATGAAGCCGGTTTGAAAGGTCGCGGCCTCGTACTCGATGTGGCCGATCAAGCCTCGATCGATGCATTGCTTGCCGAACTGGAAGCGAACGAAGGTATTCCGTCCATCCTCGTCAATAATGCCGGCATCACTCGCGACAATTTGTTGTTGCGCATGAAGGCGGATGAGTGGGAAGACATCATCAACACCAATCTGAGCTCGGTGTATCGCATGTCGAAAGCGGTCCTGCGCGGCATGATGAAGGCGCGTCGCGGACGTGTCGTCAACATCGCATCGATCGTTGGCGTGATGGGTAACGCAGGGCAAACCAACTATGCCGCCGCCAAGGCCGGCATCATCGGGTTTTCGAAATCGCTCGCACGCGAAGTCGGTTCGCGCGGCATTACCGTCAATGTCGTTGCGCCGGGATTCATCGCCACGGACATGACGGCGCAGTTGCCGGCTGAGCAACAAGCCCAGCTGGTGCAACAAGTTGCGCTGGGGCGACTAGGGGCGGTCGATGACATTGCACATGCAGTGGCTTTTCTGGCTTCACCGCAAGCTGGCTACATCACCGGAGAAACCCTGCACGTCAATGGCGGAATGTACATGGTGTGACGTTGCGAGGACGACGCAGCGCTGTTGTGCGTGATGCACAAATGCCGCAATCGCAGCGCAAACGTTTCAATCAGAAATGTTGGTTCGTTCAAGGTCTTAACATAGAATACGCCCCCCTCGGACCGGCCGAAGCATTTTGCGGTCGGCGGTAATGAAGGGTTCAAGCAGTCTCACAGAGGACTCGTATACCAATGAGCAGTATCGAACAGCAGGTCAAGGCGATCGTCGCGGAACAGTTGGGGGTCAAAGAAGAAGAAGTCACGAACGACGCCTCCTTCGTCGACGATCTCGGCGCTGACTCGCTCGACACCGTCGAGTTAGTCATGGCGCTCGAAGAAGAATTCGAGACCGAAATTCCGGACGAAGATGCCGAGAAGATCACGACCGTTCAGCAGGCAATCGACTACATCACCGAACGCCGCAATCAGGCCTGAGCCTGATTGCATCGCTGTCTGATCTGCCATGGATGGCAGTGACAGCCTTTACACTTTCCTTAAGCAATCAGCTTCCTCGTCGAGGTATCCGCGCTTGTCCAAGCGACGCGTCGTCATCACAGGGCTCGGCATCGTTTCGCCGGTAGGCAGCACGATCGCCAGTGCTTGGCAAAATGTGCTCGAGGGCAAGAGCGGTATCGGGCCGATCACACGCTTCGACGTGAGCGCGTTTCCCGCGCGCTTCGGCGGGGGCGTGGCCGACTTCGATCCCGAAAAGTATTTGCCGCCGAAGGAACTGCGGAAAATGGACCCGTTCATGCATTACGGCTTCGCTGCAGCCGCCGATGCGCTTACGGATTCGGGGCTCGAAATCACACCAGAGAATTCGCCGCGTGTCGGCGTGGCGATGGGCGCCGGCATCGGCGGCCTGGATACGATCGAAGAGAACTATGAGAAGTACGCCGAGACGCGCAGCCCGAAGCGCATCTCGCCGTTCTTCGTGCCCGGCAGCATCATCAACATGATCTCCGGCCACGTCTCCATTCATTTCAAACTGACTGGACCCAACATCGCGACCGTCACGGCGTGCACGACATCGACGCACTCGATCGGGCTGGCCGCGCGCCTTATTCAATATGGCGATGCCGACGTCATGATCGCGGGCGCCGGTGAGATGGCGACTACGCCGCTTGGTTTGGGCAGCTTTGCCCAGGCTCGCGCGTTGTCGACCCGCAACGATGATCCTCAAGGCGCCAGCCGGCCTTGGGACAAAGAACGCGATGGTTTTGTGTTATCCGATGGCGCCGGCGCATTGCTGCTCGAAGAATACGAGCACGCGAAAGCGCGTGGTGCGCGCATCTATGCCGAGCTGGTCGGCTTTGGCATGAGCGGCGATGCGCATCACATCACCGCGCCGCCGGAAGATGGCGAGGGCGCACGGCTCGCGATGGCAAATGCCTTGCGCGATGCACAGTTGAATCCGGAAGAGGTGCAGTACGTCAATGCGCACGCGACTTCGACCGGCCTTGGCGACGTTGCCGAGACAACAGCATTGAAGCGGTGCTTTGGCGATCACGCTTACAAGCTCGCAGTGAGTTCGACGAAGTCGATGACGGGACATTTGCTGGGTGCAGCCGGCGCTGCCGAAGCGATCTTCTCGATTCTCGCCATTCGCGATCAGGTCGCTCCACCCACGATCAATCTCGAACAACCCGATGAAGGTTGTGATCTAGACTATGTGCCGAAGGTTGCACGTCAGATGCCGATCCGCGTTGCCTTGTCGAACTCGTTCGGCTTCGGCGGCACGAATGGCAGCCTGATCTTTCGCGCAGTAGATCAATAATCAAAAGGAGGCTCGAGTCACTCGAGTCCAAGATCCCATGAGCGCACTCGTGATCCGGCCCGTGCAGATCACTGCTGGGTCGCTCCTCGCGTTGCATGCGGCGAATCCGGTGCGCTATCCGGCGCTGTTCGAGAGCGCGGCTACGGGCACCGCTCTGGGTCGATTCGACGTTTTGTTTGCGCATCCGCAAGGGGCGCTGACATTGCGCGCGGACGGTTCGTTGACGCGAACCGACGGCGCCACGAGCCACGCCGATTTTCTCAGCTCGCTCGATACTTGGTGGCGCGAGCTGCGGCTGTCACAGGCGTCCACGGCCTTGCCGTTTCACGGCGGATGGCTGGTTTATCTCGGCTACGAACTCGCTGGACAGATCGAGCCTCGACTGCGTTTGCGCGCGCCCCCAAGCGGTGTCATTGCGTGTGCCATGCGAGTCCCAACGGCCGTGATCTATGAGCACGAGGCGCAGCGTGCGTGGCTGGTCGCCGAGTCAGAGTTCGCAGGGTTACTCGAGCAGACCGAATCCGATCTTGCGCAACTCGAACATGCGCCTACTCAGGCGCCACAACAACTCGCCGCAAGCATCGAAGAGGAAGATCCGGAGCGTTATCTGCAGATCGTGCAACGCGCGCTCGATTACATCGGACAGGGCGATGTGTACCAGGCCAACCTATCGCGCGTGTGGCGCGGGCGATTGAACGCGAACGTTGAGCCGCATGACTTGTTTCGTCGGCTGCGAAGCACGAATCCCGGACCGTTCTGCGCCTTGGCTGCGTTCGACGACTTTACGATCGTGAGCTCCTCGCCCGAACGGCTGGTCCGGGTTCATGACGGCTGGATCTCCACACGTCCGATTGCAGGAACACGTCCGCGCGGCGCGGATGCGGACGCCGACCGCGCACTTGCTGTCGAATTGCATGCGCACCAGAAGGAGCGTGCAGAGCACGTGATGCTTATTGATCTCGAACGCAACGATCTCGGACGCGTCTGCCGACCGGGCAGTGTCGAAGTCGATGAATACATGACGATCGAGTCATATGCGCATGTGCATCACATCGTCTCGAATGTGCGCGGCCGCCTGCGCGAGGAGGTCGGTCCCGGACAAGCGCTTGACGCCGTGTTTCCGGGCGGGACGATTACGGGCTGTCCAAAGGTGCGCTGTATGGAGATCATCGCGGAGTTAGAGGACACTGCACGCAGCGCCTACACCGGCTCGCTGGGATACTTGAATCGCGACGGCAGTATGGATTTCAACATTCTCATTCGTTCGTTGGAATTACGCGGTGACACGTTCGAATTGCGAGCGGGGGCGGGCATCGTGGCCGATTCGGTGCCCGAACGTGAGCTCGAAGAAACCCGCGCCAAGGCGCGCGGCGTGCTGCGCGCACTCGAGTAGTCATTCATGCTCGCGGTACTCGTCAATGGCACCGAATGCGCAACGCCTGCGCAGGCCATTGCCGTCAACGATCGTGGCCTGAGTTACGGCGACGGTTTGTTTGAAACGATGTCATTGCAGCGCGGACGCGTGCGCTTGCTCGATGCGCATCTGACGAGGCTCGAGCGTGGCTGTCACACGCTCGGCATCACGCCGCCTGCGCAGGCGCAATTGCGCAGCGAGATCGAGCGGGTTTGCCAAGGGGCCGATGCGGGCATCGTGAAACTCGTCGTCACCCGCGGCGTCGGCGTACGCGGCTATCGTGCGAGCGATGGCGTGCCTGCGACACGTATCGTGTCGCTTCATGCGCCGGTGCCGCGCACGGACAGCCTTCGCGTTCGCTGGTGTGACATGCGCCTCGCGCGCAATCCGATGCTCGCTGGCCTCAAGCACCTGAATCGGCTCGAGCAGGTCCTCGCGCAAAACGAATGGCGTGAGTCCTCGGTCGAAGAAGGTTTGATGCTCGACACCGAAGGCGAACTCGTCAGTGCGACCGCAGCGAACGTATTCATCTTGCGGGGAAACGAACTGTCGACGCCGGATCTGCGCTACTGCGGTATCCGCGGGGTCATGCGCGATGAGGTGATTCGATGTGCACAGGAGCTGGGCATGGCGCTGCATGAAGAGCCGTTGTGGCCGGAAGATCTCGAAGCCGCAAACGAGGTGTTCGTGACGAATGCAGTGCGCGGTATTCGTGCGGTGACGAGTCTCGAACAACTCACTTGGCCGATCGGGCCGATCACACGGACGCTCATGAACGCGATCGAGACCGATGCGTAAGTTGCTGCGGGTAGTTTCCGTTCTCGTTCTGCTCGCGCTGATCGCGGCGGCAGGCGTTGCGTGGTGGAGTTACGGCTGGTTGCATACCGAGATCGCGGCGATCGATGAACCCATCGTCTATGAAGTGCCGCGCGGCGCGTCACTGCGGTCCGTCGCCAACGACTTAGAGCAACGCGGCGTGCTCGAGCGGCCGCAAACGTGGATGGTGGCTGCGCGACTCGCACGCAAGGCAGGTTCGCTGAAAGCGGGCGAGTATCGGCTCGAGCCCGGGTTGACGCCGATGCGCGTGCTCGATGTGTTGAGTTCAGGCCAGGTCATCCTGCACGGCATCACCTTTATCGAGGGCTCGCGATTCATCGACATGCTCGCACAATTGAAAGCGCATCCCTCCGTGCTCAATGAATATGCAGATCGCAGCCACAAGGACATCATGCGCGCGCTTGGTAAACCGGATGTGCATCCTGAAGGACAGTTTTTCCCTGATACCTATCACTTCGCGCGCAACACGCCGGATCTGGAAATCATGCGCATGGCCGCTGATCGCATGTCCATGGAATTGGAGAATGCCTGGAACGCGCGCGCCACCGATTTGCCGCTGGCCAGTCCATACGAGGCATTGATTCTTGCGTCGATCGTCGAAAAAGAAACCGGACTCGATCGGGAGCGCAGACTCGTGGCCGGTGTCTTCGTGGAGCGGTTGCGCCGCGGCATGCGCTTGCAGACCGATCCAACCGTGATCTATGGCATCGGTGAAAGCTACGACGGCAATATTCGTCGGCGCGACCTCACGACTGATACGCCATACAACACATACACGCGCGCGGGTCTGCCGCCTACGCCCATTGCGTTACCGGGGCGAGAATCGTTGCTGGCGGCGGTGCAACCCGAGGCCACTGAATTCATCTTCTTCGTCGCCACGGGAGAGCCGGATGGCAGTCATCACTTCTCCAAAACTCTCGCCGAGCACAACGCTGCAGTGAGGCGGTACTTGCAACGTTTGCGCGAGCGCAATGCGCCATGAGCCGCGGCAAGTTCATCACGATCGAAGGCGGCGAGGGCGTCGGCAAGTCGACGCAAATTGCAGGCGTGCGCGATTATTTAGCGGAGCGTGGCCTCACCGTAGTCATGACGCGTGAGCCCGGTGGAACGCCGCGCGCCGAACGCATTCGTGAACTGTTGCTTGCGACGGATGATGAAAGCATGCCGCCGAGTTGCGAATTGCTGCTGATGTTTGCCGCGCGCGCGACGCACTTGGCGAATCTCATCGAGCCGGCGCTGGCGCGCGGAGAATGGGTCGTATGCGATCGTTTCACCGATGCGACCTACGCATATCAAGGCAACGGCCGCGGTTTGCCCCGCGAACACATTGCCGCCTTGGAGCGCATCGTGCAGGGTGATCTTCAACCCGATCTGACGGTGCTGCTCGATGCGCCACTTGATGTCAGCGCCGCGCGCGCGCAGCAACGCAATGCGGCACGTGGTGCAAGCGATCGCTTCGAACTCGAGCAACGAGCGTTCTTCGAACGTGTGCGTCTGGGCTACTTGGAGCGCGCACACGCGGCGCCCGAGCGCTTTGCCGTCGTGGATGCGAGCGCCGACCGCGAGACTGTCGCTACGCGCATTCAGTTGGTCTTACAGAGATTGTGGAAATGAGCGAGACCACAGCGCCGCGACAGATGCCTTGGCACGAGGCCGCGAGGACGCAACTGCGCGCTGCGTGGAGTGCGGGGCGTCTGCCGCATGCGCTACTGA
>CAZIXV010000078.1:0-13708 GCA_964543105.1 uncultured Steroidobacteraceae bacterium | reverse complement strand
AGCGGTTCCCATTGCGTGGAGCGCTCGGTGCTCCAGCGGCTCGGCCCGCCCGGCGCATCGCCCGTGAATCCCGGCGGCGCAATCAATTTCTCCAGCTTCTTCGTCAATGCAGCTCGCTCGAGCTTGGGAATCGACGAGGTAAAGCCGACGTGATCGAGTTTGCCGGCTTCGTTATAAAGTCCCAGCAGCAGCGAGCCGACTTGTTTACTGCCGGTTTCATAGCGAAACCCGCCCACGACGCAATCGGCCGTGCGCAGACGTTTCACTTTCAGCATGGCGCGCTCGCCGGAGAGATACGACTGATCGATGCGTTTGACGACGACGCCATCCAAGGCGCCGCCCGCGTGATTCAGCCAGCGCTGCGCTTCGCTGCGCACGCGTGTGTAAGGGCTCAATCGCAGCAGACCCGGCTGCTTAAGTGCGAGATAGAACTGTTCGAGCGCTTCGCGTCGCTGCAATAGCGGCTGCGACATGAGATTGCGATTGTCGCGGCTGACGAGACAGTCGAAGAGCACGAAGATCGCCGGCGTCTGCGCCGATAGTTTGCGAATGCGGCTTTCAGCTGGGTGCAGGCGCATCTGCAGCGCATCGAAGGACAGCGAATCATCGATCGGAATGGCAAGTTCGCCATCGACGACGAAATGCTTCACCGGCAGCGCCGCGAGCGCCGCGACGACTTCAGGAAAGAAGCGCGACAGCGACTTGCCTGATTTCGCGCGCAACTCGACGGCATCGCCATTGCGAAAGCCAAGACAGCGAAAGCCATCCCATTTGGGTTCGAATTGCCAGCCCGCATCCTGCGGCAGCGCATCGACGAGGCGCGCTTCCATCGGCGCCGTCGTGATGGGGATCGGGAGAAATCGTTGCGGACTCTTTGCGCTCATGATGGATCACGCGCGTGCCTGCGCCGTCGATTGACGGCGCGTTTGAGTCGTCGAACGTTTCTTGCCGCCGTCCACGAGCTTGCGGATCGCCGGCTCGAGCGGCACTTCGGCGTCGCAGTATTCTTCCCACGCGCGCATCTTCTTGAGCAGCGCAGGCACGGTGCGCAGCGTGTAGCGCGTGGGATCCAGACCCGATTTCACTTGCGACCAGGTGAGCAACACGGAGACGGTTGGAATCTCGCGCAGCCGCGGCGAGAAGGGCGCGACCGCGGTCGACATGCGATCGTTGCGCAGATAGTCGAGAAAGATTTTTCCGGTGCGCAGTTTCTTCGACATGTTGACGAGATATTTCTGCGGGCTGTCTTCGGCCATTTGTGCGCACACCGTCTGCGCGAACACTTTCGCTTCGGGCCAGCGCAACGACTTCGACATCGCAAGCGGCGTGACGACATGCAAGCCCTTGCCGCCGGTCGTCTTGCAGAACGCATTGAGCCCAAGCGCTTCAAGTCGCTCGCGAAGTTCTTTCGCGGCGTCGATGACCGCGTCGAACGGCAGATCCGGCGCCGGGTCGAGGTCGAAGACGAGCCGTCCGGGAATCTCCGGTGCATAGGGCTGGCAATTCCACGGATGCAATTCGATCGCAGCGATTTGCGCGGCGGCAATCAAACCCTCGATGCGATCGATCTGCAGATAGGGTTTGCGATCGCCGGAAACCGTCGTCAGCGTGAGGTGCTCAGAGGTACCCGGCATCGCATGACGTTGGAAGAATCGTTCACCGTCCACACCATCGGGCGCGCGCACGATCGAGCACGGCCGGCCCTCGATATGAGGCAACATCACTTCGCCGACGGCGGCGAAATATTCCGCCAGATCGAGCTTGGTGGCCGAGCCGCCCTTACCGTCGTCCGCCCATAACACCTTGTCCGGTTTCGAGATCGATACGCCGAGCACGTCGGCGCGATCACCCGCGTTGCCGGATTTCCTCACGGTCGTGCGCTTCGACTTCGTCGCTGACTTCGCAGCGGCCGACTTCGTTTTAGCGACTTTCGCCTTCGACTTCGATTTCGCTTTGGCACTCTTTGCTGGCGCCGCGCGCTCGCGTGTCTTCGGCTGTTTCATCTCGACCTCCTCGGCGGGCGCTGGCTGCTCGGCTTCCACTTCATGTGCAGGTTTATCTGCACGCAGACCTTTGAAGGCGGCTTGCCGAATGTTGCCGCCGCCGGTCCAGCCGGCGAATTCGATCTCGGCGACCAATTCGGGCTTCACCCAGCGCACGTTTGCAGCTTTGCGCGGTGCGCCTTCGCCGCTGAAGGGACTCGTTTCCGATGCCAATTCCTTGAGCTGCGGCACGAGGCGATCGACTTTGCTACGACCAAAGCCGGTGCCGACGCGGCCCACGTAGGCGAGGTGTTCGCCGCGATGCACGCCGACGAGCAGCGAACGAAAACGTCCGTGTTCGTGCGTCCAGCCACCGATGACGACTTCGTGTCCGGCACGGCATTTCGATTTCGTCCAATCGCCGGTGCGTCCGCCGCGATATTTGGAGTCGAGGCGCTTGGAGATGATGCCCTCGAGATTCATCTGACAGGCCGACTGCAGCACCGCCTCGCCTTCGGTTTCGAAATGCTCGACGTAACGCAACAGCGGCGAATCGCCTTGTGCATCGAGCAGGGCTTGCAGCAACGATTTGCGCTCAGACAGTTTGAAGTCGCGCAGGTCCTTGCCCTGCGCCCACAAGAGGTCGAACGCATAGAAAATCAGATCGTCATCGTTGCCTTCAGAAAGCGCCGCTTGCAGCGCGCCGAAATCAGGTGCGCCGCTCGAATCGAGCGCGACGACCTCGCCGTCGATGATGCAGTCGGGCAGGTATGAAGCGGCATCGATGATGGCGCCGAACTTTTCGGACCAATCAAGACCCTTGCGCGTCTTGAGCGTGGCTTTGCCATCGCTGACACGCAGTTGCATGCGATAGCCGTCGAGCTTGATCTCGTGCGCCCAACCGCTGACAGCGGGTGGACGCTCGAGTGGTTTACACAATGCAGGCGCAATGAAGTCAGGGGCAGCGCTCGCACGTGCTTTGCGTCCACGTGGCGGCTTCTTGCGCAGCGCAGAGCGAAAGGAATCTTTTTCGCCATCGGCTGCGCGATTCGACTGCCACACCGCATTCGCTTTGACGGTGCGCTTCGTGGCCAGCATGAAGGGTTTTGGTCCGCGCCCCTTGCCGGCGGCGATCTGTTCCATCGGACGCCCCGAGGCGACGGACGCATCCTCGTCCATCATCGCGTTGACTGCGGCGGCATCGCCGGCATGTTCATCGCGATGCTTGATCAAGAGCCAGTTCGTGCGCTTGCCGCCGTAGCGATCGTTCTTCATGCGCACGATCACCCAACTGCCGTGTAGGCGCTCGCCTTCGAGGCGGAATTTCAATTCGCCTTTCTTGATTTGCGCCTGCGCTGACAGTTCGCCGATTGGTTCCCAATAGCCGCGATCCCACAGTTGCACGGTGCCGCCGCCGTATTGGCCTTGCGGAATCGTGCCTTCGAAATCGCCGTAATCGAGCGGGTGATCTTCGACCTCCACCGCGAGGCGTTTGTCGCTTGGATCGATGGATGGGCCTTTCGTCACGGCCCACGATCGGAAGACGCCATCGAGTTCCAGGCGCAGATCGAAATGCAGTCGGCGCGCCGCGTGTTTCTGAATGACGAACCGCAAACGCTTGGAAGCCTTGACCGGCAGTTCACCGCTGGGCTCCTGCGTGATTGTGAAATCGCGCATCGAGCGATAAGTGGAAAGTTTCTGCAACCCCATGCTCCGTCGGCGCATCAGAACGAGATGTCCATGAGGCAACGCGGTGGCAAGAGAAGCCGTTCCGAGCCGGAGCGGCCGGCATCGAACCAGCAAGGGCATCGCAGGCAAACGAAGCATTCGGGGCAGCGCGGGCGCTCACGCCCGCGAGCGATTCACGTTTCCTTCACACCGCCGCGCACGCCGTCGTGACGCCCGCTTTTTACATTAGCAATCCAAGGGAAAAGGAGGACAGCATGGGTAACCCGGCTCTCATGAGCGACAGTAAGGACGACGCGGCGTTGTCCGCATTGTCCGAGGCCGTCGAACAGGCGGCATGGCGCGATGCGCTACGTGCCGCGCCGCCGACCATGCTCGCCGCGTGGAATATTCACGCGCTCGAGATCGGCGGTGCCTTAGTGTTGGCGTCTTGCGGTTCACGCAATCTGTTGTTCAATCGCGTCATCGGTTTAGGAGAACGACAGCCGGCCAGCGATGAGACGATTGCGAAGATCGTCGAGTGCTATCGAGGGCTCGGTGCACCTCAATACCTGGTGCACGCCGGTGCCTATGCACAACCGATTCGCCTCAGCATCCGCTTGCAGCAGCACGGCTTGCAGCCTTACCGGCGCAGTTGGGTGAAGTTGATTCGCCCAGCTCACCTGGTTCGCAGCGTACACACGGAAGTCTCGGTGCGACCGGCGCATCCCGCCGATGCGCCCGTAATTGCCAGCATCGTAGGCGCGGGATTCGACCTCACGCAGGGCGAAGCCGAGATCATTGCGCATCTGATCGGTCGATCGCGTTGGCGGATGTTCATCGCGGAGGTGGGCGGTCGGCCGGTAGGAGCCGCGGGCTTGTTCCTCGAGGGTCGATTCGGATATCTGCCCTTCGCGGCGACGCGGCCCGAATTTCGCGGTCGGGGTGCGCAGCGTGCGTTGCTGCAGGCGCGATGCGACGCGGCGGTCGCGGCGGGTAGCGATTACGTGACCACCGAGACGGGTTTCCCGATGACGGCGGACGAACCCAGTCCTTCGTATCACAACCTGTTATGGGCGGGATTTCGGCCGTTGTCGATTCGCGATAACTACGCGCCGGTCGGCACGCAGTGGGACCATGGAGTGGCCGCGTAGCTGCGGCCACGCTTCACGGCTTGTGTTGGCGTTCGCGATCCAGCAGCACCTGCTTTCGTTCCACACCCCACCGATATCCGGACAGCGAACCGTCATTGCGGACGACGCGATGACAGGGAATCGCCACCGCGAGGTGATTTGCGCCGCAGGCCGAGGCTACGGCGCGCACCGCATTTGGCATGCCGACGCGTTGCGCGAGATCGGTGTACGACACCGTCTGACCCGGCGGAATCTTTCGCAGCGCGTTCCAGACGCGTTGTTGAAATGCAGTGCCGCGCAGGTCGAGCGGTAGATCGAGCCCGACATGGGGCGCCTCGATCAAGCCGACGACACGCGCCACCCACTGCTCGAATGCCTGATCGCCGCCGATCAGTTCGGCTTGGCGAAAACGATCCTGCAGATCGTGCACCAGCGCGTGCGGGTCGTCGCCGAGCAGAATTGCGCAGACACCCTTGTCGGATGCGGCGACGAGCAGTGCACCGAGCGAGGATTGCGCAACCGCGAAGCGAATCGTCGTGCCGCGGCCGCTCGAGCGGTATGCGCTCGGACGCATGCCGAGATTGCGGGTTACGTTCGAATAGAACGGACTGTTCGAGTTGTAGCCGGCAGCGTAGATCGCATCCGTGACCTTGGCGCCGCGCTGCAACTCGCGTTGCAACCGCTGCGTGCGCTGCGCGATCGCATAGGCCTTGGGAGTCAATCCGGTGATGCGCTTGAACAGGCGATGGAAATGAAATCGACTGAGGCCGGCGTGCGCGGCGAGTTCATCGAGGTTCGGCGTTTCGTCCGCTGATTCGATTTCCTTACAAGCGGCGGCGATGAGTTGCGCGTGGCGTTCGCGCAGCGGTGCTTGGTCCGGCGTGCAACGCTTACAGGGACGGAATCCGGCGGCTTCAGCTGCGGCCGGTGTGCGATGGAACGTCACATTGCTGCGTTTGGCCGCGCGCGCCGCGCAGGATGGTCGACAGTACACGCCCGTCGTGGCCACGGCGTAATAGAACACACCATCGGCCTGCGCATCGCGCGCGCACACCGCGGCCCAGCGGGCTTCATCGGTATCAAATGGCTCAATGCTCAGTGGGCGGGGCATGGTCGTCATTGTGAACCTCTTCGCCGCAGCGATCGATGGCGCGGCTTGCGCGATGTCAAGCAGTGTCCGCCAGCAGTGCAGCGGGTGCGCTCGGGTTCTTGCGCTTGAATTGCACGGGCTCGGGACTCGGGGCTCGGGCAAGAGTGCAATCCGTTCCTTCTGGCCAGACCTCACATCCCACTCCCGTCGCTCAGCCGTTGCGCGAAGTACACTCTCACGCATGCCCGCCGTCGCAGATTTCATGGCGCGTCACGCGCTTTCACTCCTATTGCTCGTCGCTTTGCTGTGGCTGCTGGTGACCGCGGCGTCGTGGCATCTGATCCGAGTCTATGGCCCGCGGCTGTGGACGCTGATGGGGAAGCTCTGGGCTTGGTGGGTGGCGACGCCGCTGGCGCAATGGCTCGAGCGGTTGCCACTTGCAGGCCGAGTCATGACGCACACGATGACTGCAATGCGCTATCTCGGTCTGCATGCCGTGTTCGGTTTCATCATCGCGATTGGCGCACTCGCGGCATTTTTCGAGCTGGCCGATGAGATCGGCGTCAGCGAGTCGCTCGGGCAATTCGATCTGCTGTTCGCCGATGCGCTGGCGCGTCATTTGTCGGATGACGTGCTGCGGGCGTTCTCGATCGTGACGGTGCTGGGCGATCGCAATGTGCTGATCGCGTTGGCGACGCTCGTGACGCTCTTGCTGCTACTGAAAAGGCGCTGGCTATTGGCTGGGTCGTGGGCGTTTGCGACGGCAGCCGGCGGACTGCTGAATATGCTGCTGAAAGCCATCTTCGCGCGCCCGCGACCGTTCCACGATCACGGTTTCGTCGCGGAAACGAGCTTCAGTTTCCCAAGCGGCCATGCCTCAGGTTCGATGCTGGTGTACAGCTTGCTCGGCTATCTGATCGTGCGTCACACCGCAGCCAAATGGCACATTCCGATCGCCATCGTGATGGTGGCCATCATCATCTTCGTCGGCTCGAGCCGCGTGATCCTGCAAGTCCACTACGTCAGCGACGTCTTCGCCGGCTACGCCTCAGCCGCGGCGTGGGTCGCGTTGTGTATTGCTGGGTGGGAAGCTACGGAAAGAAGGCGATAGGTACGGAAAGAAGGCGATAGCGGATAGGCGATAGGCGATGGTTAGAGAAGCAGGCGCCACTCTGACTATCCGCTATCGCCGATCGCCTTCTCATCGGCCCATCCGCTATCGCCCATCCGCGATCGCCTTCCTTCTTACGGATCCAGTCGCAGCAACTTTCCCTGCGGCGCATCGGTAATGACGTAGAGGCGGCCGTCGGGGCCTTGTTGGACATCGCGGACGCGTTGGCGTGGATTGCCCATGTAGCGGGTTTCTTTCGTTACCTGGCCGTTTTCGATCGTCAAGCGTACGAGGCCGCCTGGATTCAACGAGCCGACGAACAAGTCGCCTTGCCAATCGGGGAAGGCATCGCCCGTGTAGAACGCGGCGCCGGACGGAGCGATCACTGGATCCCAGTAATACACCGGTTGCTCCATGCCTTCTTTCTCGGTGCCTTCGCCGATCTTGACGCCGGAGTAGTCGACGCCATAGGTGATGACCGGCCAGCCGTAGTTCTTGCCTGCTTCGGGTTGATTCAATTCATCCCCGCCGCGTGCGCCGTGTTCGACCGTCCACAGCGCGTTTGTCTGCGGATGCAGCGTCGCCGCTTGCGTGCTGCGATGCCCGAGCGACCAGATCTCGCCTTTGGCTTTCGACTGACCAACGAAGGGATTGTCTTTGGGGATCGAGCCGTCGGGATTCAGGCGCACGATCTTGCCGATCGTCGACGACAGATCCTGCACCAGTGGGCGCTGGTTGAAGCGATCGCCGAGCGTCACATACAAGGTGCCGTCGGGACGAAACACGATGCGTGAACCCCAGTGATTGGGGCTGCGTACCTTGGGTGTCTGACGCCAAATCACCTCGACGTTTTCGAGTTTGTTGGTGCCGAGCTTGCCGCGCGCGACGGCGGTACCGGCGACATCGCCGTCGGGTTCCGCAAAGGAAAAATAAACGAGTTTGTCTTCGCTGAATTTAGGGCTGAGCGTGACATCGAGCAGCCCGCCCTGACCGCGCGCATACACCTCGGGAACGCCGCCCAGCGGTTCGGAGACTTTGCCGTCTTTGCTCACCAGCCGCATGCGGCCAGCCTTTTCGGTGACGATGATGCGGCCATCGCCTAGATGCGCGAAACCCCACGGGTGCTGCAAGCCTTCGGCGATGACCGTGAGCTTGAAGGGATCAGTTTCGGGTTTGGGTTGCGGAGAACTGGGGGCGGCGGCGTGGATGAGCGGTGCAGCAAGGCAGCTCGCAATCATTACGGCGAGTCGATTCTTTGTCACGGTGTGCTCCAGTGCGCGCGTTACGCGAGCGTCAGTCGAGACTGTCGCTCCAATCCAATTCCAACGTGAGACCGAGGTCCGCAAGCTTACGCGCAAGCGATGGCGGGATCGTCATCGAACCGGCCTTGTTTACATTAATAAGCAAAGTGGCCGTGCCGCCCTCATCGAGGATGGTGCGAAAGAACGGCTGATGACACTGCAAGCGACGCAGCGCGAGCCCCACGATGGACTCTTCGCTGATGATGGGCAGACCGGGAAATGTCGCTGCGCCGAAGTCCTCGTCGTCATCCCCGAGACTCAGCCACGGCTCATCGACGACCGACAAGCTCAGAGGCGCAATCCAATAGGATTCCGCTGCCGTGGACACGGAGGAGCGACCCGCGTCCAAGGTGTGCTCTGGCGTCATTGAGAGCACGCGCGTGATTTCGTTCGGATCGAGTTTGGGATGCTTGACCCGAAGATGGATGCGAGTCTGGATCGCTTGCGAGCGTTGCTGAGAAGAGGCCATTGGAACCCTGTGCGCATCGAGAGTGAACGAACGCTCTAGGTCGGCGGAGGGTTCCTCGTGCATCGTGCTTCGACGGGCTCGGCACGAACGGAAAAAACCCGTTCGCCCTGAGCCCGTCGAAGGGTCGCCCTAAGGGCTCACATCCTTCGACATGCTCAGCACGAACGGAAGTTAAAAGCTGCCGCCCTTTCCGTTTGTCCAAGGCTCGCTAAAGAGCCTTAATTGCCACCCCCGAAGCGTCCCCGCACACCAACCAGAATGCGGCGTGAGCCCGATTCGAAATTGAACGGCAAGTTCTCGAACTGCAGGTACTGCGTGCGATCTTCCTCCGTGAGGTTGATCGCTTCGAGCGTCACGCCGATCCAATCGGTGATCTGGTAGCCGATTTGTGCGTCGAGCTGACCGTAGTCACGCTCCCAGATGCCGAACGTGCGGGTGATGTCGACCGGCGTGGCGCCCGAGAAGTCGCGATCGCCGAAGCCGAAGTTGCTATCGAAGAACTTGTCGCGCCAGCTGTACGACACTCGCGCCTCGAACCCGTAGTTCTGATAGTAGAGCTGCGCATTGAAGGCATGCTCTGAAACCCCGGGAATCGGCAGATTGGAATCGATGTCGTTTTGCGTGGGCGATTCGGCGTCCGAGTACGTGTAATTCACGTTGAAGCCAATCCCCATGTCGAAGGCGTATTGCGCGCCCAGCTCGAGACCTTTGATCGAGCCGCCCTCGCCATTGATCGGCCGCTGCACCGGGCCGAAACGCCCGCCCGCCTGATCGTTCACGAATACCGATTCGGTGACTTGCGTCGGGAATGAGTCGACTTCCTTCCAGAAGCCGGTGATCGACACCAAGCCCTGCGTGCCGAAGTAGTACTCGTAGCCCAGATCGAACTGGGTCGCACGATAGGGCTCGAGCTCGGCATTACCCGAGCTGCCGGAGGTGAACTCGAACAAGTCCGTGTCCGGGTTGCGCGTGAAGTCCGTTGCGAAGCCGCGGCCCAATTCGAACAGATCCTGCCGGGCCACGACGCGCGCGGCCGAGAACCGCACCTTGCTGCCGTCGGTGACATCGAGCACGACGTTCGCGCTCGGCAGGATGTCCGTGTACGAGCGTTCGACTCGATTCGTCGTGGCGCTGCGCAACACGCCGTTCCAGCTATCCGTGCCCCAGTACGTCGGCTGGGGTAACGCTGCGTTCTGATCGACGATCAATTCGGTGCGCAACACGCGCGCTCCGAGGTTGATGTGGAAGCGATCGGCGGGCTCGCCGACATCCGCCATCAAATACACCGAGCGGGTGCGCTCTTCGATCTGGAAGGTTTCGAGCGGCGAAGGGAAGAACGTGAACGGCGTATCCGGATACAACGATTGGATCCAGGCGACTGGATTGCCCATTTGCGCGCGGTTCTGCACCAACACGCTGTTGTTCGCGACCGTGCCGGAGCGCCAGAAGCCGCCGATCGCCTCCACACGGCCGGGATGGCTGTTGAAGGTTTGATAGGGCGTAATCAGCGCCGGCGAATTGCCGAAACGCGTACACGGTGCGAATTGGAAGTTCGCTGAAGCGGGCAGCTCGCACGATTTGTAACCGATCGCGCCATCCTGGAAGTAGCCGTAGCCGGTCCAATCCTGGCCGTGATCGATGCCGTCCAATTCGCCCTTGCCGTGGTAGTCCGCAAGATAGCGACCGAACTGATAATCGATTTGGCGATTCGCGAGGCGGATGCCGCCGCTAAGCATGACATTGCCGGCCTCGATGAACGGTGGATCGAATTCGACGTCGCCGCGCACCGACCAATTCTTCGCTTCGGTTTCATCGCCGAACACCCAATGCGATTTGAAGAAGCCGTTCGCTGGGTTCGTGTAGAGATCGGGCGTGCCGACGAGTGTGAACGCAGGCAGCACGCCGTCGCGGTTGTCGTAGGTGTAGCGATAGTTCGGCGGCGCTGCGCTGTTCGGGAACAGCGGATCGTCCGTGCCTTGGCGCACGCCATATTGCGTGTAGCGCACATCGTTGTTCGCGCTCGCGCTTTGTTGTTCAGCCTTTGAATACGCCGCTACCGCAGAGCCTCGCAGCGGACCGCCGTTATCGAAGCTGAAGCGCAACTGGAAATTGTCGGAGGTGATGTCCGTGTTTTTCACGAACGAAATCGCCTCGGCGGAGTTCGCGATGATCGTGCCGTTCTGCAACACGCCGTTGCCGTCGATGGAATAGGGCAGCGAGGTGTCGAGGCCGGGGCTTTCGAACGCGAACGGGAATTTGATCGATGCTTCCTGCGTCAGGATCTCGAGATTGGAATGAAACCAAGAACCTTGAATCTCGATCGCATCGTTCGGTCGGAAAGCGATGCCGATCGATCCGCCCAGGCGCTCACGCTCTTCGTCGCGATCGGTCGCGTAGCGATACTCCGGTGAGAAGTAATCCTGTGCGACGCTCGCGCGATCGGGGCGGTCGCTCAGGCGCCAGTTGCCGCGGTTTTGTCCGCCGAGCACGTCGGTTTGGAACAGTTGCTTGTCGTACGACACCGAGGCGATCACGGCCAGGCGATCGCCGAACTTTTGGCCGAGCACGAGCGCGCCAAGCGGCTCCCAGCCTTCGCCGCTGTCCGCATAACGCGCGTTGCCGGCGATCGTTGTCGCGTCCTGTAAATCGAAAGGATTACGCGTCTTCAAGTTGACGATGCCACCCAACCCGCCTTCGATTTGCGCGGGAGTGGGCGATTTGTAGACATCGACGCCGCCGAGCAGCTCCGACGGAATGCCTTCGAGCGAATCGGTCTCGCGGAAATTGCCTTCGCCTTGGGTGTAGAGCTCGAGGCCGGTCAAGAAGATGTCGCCGTCGAGCAGCGTTACGTTTTGATCGAGGCCGCGAATGCGCACCTTCGTGCCTTGGCCGTTCGAGCGATCGATTTGCACACCGCTCAAACGCTGCAACGATTCGGCGATGTTCTGATCCGGAAACTTGCCGATGTCCTCGGCGGAGACTGATTCGATGATTTGGTTCGACTGGCGCTTGTTCTCCAACGCATCGGCGAGCGAGGCGCGAAAGCCGGTGACGATGACTTCCTCGAGGTTTTCGGAAGACGCGGTCGATTGTGCAAACGCGGCTGAGCCCGCCAGAAAATCGAGTGAAATGAGCGACGCGAGGGCCACTCGCGAGCGGCGATGATGAATTCTCATAAATCCCCCATGGTTCGAATGATCCATTTCTACGCTCGCCTGAAAAAACGGCACGACACCTGGATGTCGCGCACGCAGGCGCAAGCCATCGACGCGCACGACCTAAGCGCGCGCGTGCTGTGGCGATCGGGTCTCCTTGTAAATCGTGCACGTCACGGCGACCTCCCTGGCGTCGTTCCGTCGAGTGCGTGCACGGATGGTACCGTTACCTTACGTTCGAGGGCGCGATCCTGGCGCGCCTCATCCATTACTGTCAACACGGATTTGGCGTCGAACGGCGCGCGTTCTGCAGTGCGCGAGATAGCGGCAGCGTGCTCGTTGACATTCCAACCGCGCACGCCGATCTGCAGCGAATCGTGAATCGCCGACGTCGGTATCGTGATCGTGACTTCGCGCGGCTCACCGGGTAGCAGCGCAAGATAGTTATCGCTGTAGTAGGCCGGTAGAACGCGTGTGCCGTCTGCGTGTTGGAGTGTGAGCTTCGTCGCCAATGCCGCGCGTTCACCCTGATTCACGAGCCTGACTTTCAGCGTCGTCTCACCAGTAGCGGAAACGTCGGACGAGATCGTGCTGACCTCGACCGGCATTTGGGGCAGTTCGGTCAGTGCTCGATATGCCGCATCGTCGCGGCCCTGCCAATAAAAGTTCTCGGCGCGCACGATCCCGCGCGCATCGAGCAACTCGAGTTTGACGAGCACGAGCGCGTGCTTGCCGAGATGCTTCATCAGATCCAGAGGAACCGCGTTGGTCACCGCGTTCGCCTGCGCATCGATCTCGTGCGTGAGTTCTTCGATCAACTGGTGATCGAGCGTCAATACGCGCGCCCGCAGCGACACCTTGGCGCGTGGGCCGGTATTGACGACGGCCAAACCGAAATCCGGCAGGTTCATTTGCACGTGTAACGGCGCGCACGCTTTCTTCACGGCGTAATACGCGGCGTGCGTGTCGTAGTCGGAGCTGTAGATTTGCCAGGCGTGACTCGGCCAGGCGGGATGCGTCATCCACAGCAAGCGGCCGCTGTTCTTGGTCCACAGATGCGCGTGGAAGCCTTCGAAGATCGCGCGATACGAGGTGTAGTTCAGCATCTGCGCCTTGCGCTCGAAGTCCTCAAGGCTCGTCGGCGCACCGAATTGCGCTTCGAGCGTGCGCATGAAGCTTGCGATATCGCCGTTACCGCCGTGATGCCAGTCGTGATAGGCGAGCGCATCGCTGATCGGCCATTGATCTTCAGGCGCAGTCCACGCCCGAATCGATTCCAGCGTGGCAAGCGATGGCGTGCCGAGTTCCACCGAATAACCTTGTGCGTGCTCAGTGAAGTACTCGCTCGGCGGGCGATAGTTGTATGGGCCGCTGCCGGCGAGATTGACGCGATTGGAGCTGCCGCTGAAATGACGTGTGCCGTCGAGCTCGAACACGAGATCGGCCAAGCCTTCGTTCAAGATTGGATGCGGCACGCCTTCATTGCGGCCGAACCAGAGGGCGATCGAAGGGTGATTGCGATAGCGCCGGATGACATCGCGCGCATTCGCGAAGAACAACTGCGGATCCTGTGGCTCGACTTGGAAATCTTGCGTCGAGGCCCAGAAGTCGTTGAGCACGAGCATGCCGTATTCATCGGCCAGCTCGAAGAACACGTCTTCGGTGTTCTGACCGACCCAATTGCGAATCGTGTTGAGATTCGCTTCTCGATGCAGCCGGAAATACGGTTCGAGCTTCTCGCGCGACACGCGTTTGCGCGCGTCGTCCATACCCCAGTTGCCGCCGCGTGAAGCGATGCGCAC
>CAZIXV010000077.1:1923-13729 GCA_964543105.1 uncultured Steroidobacteraceae bacterium | reverse complement strand
ACCAGAAATCGATCAAACGATCGAGCAATGACGGTCCTTGGCTGGCGGGCGGTTGCTCCGCGGGAGCAGGCGCTGCACGCGGACGCTGCGGCTGCGCTGCGGGCGCTTCGGTCGCTTGCGTCTCAGTGTCTTCTGCCGTTTCGGCGACGAGTTCCGGTTCTGATTCGAGCGGCGCCTCGGCGCTCGGCTCGACTGGCGCTTCGGATGCACGTTGCTGAGCGACGGCGAGATCAGGGTTCGTCACCTCGAGACGGCGATCGTCGGCACCCGCTTGCGCGGCGGCCTCACCTGTCGACTCGGTGCCGGCTGGCATATCGACCGAAGTCGATGGCGCCGTGCTGGATGTTTCTTCCGGCGGTACCAGACGCAGGCGGCTGGTCTCTTCCCCTGCGGCTGTGAGTGGAGCGCTGCTCCATTCCTGTTGTTGACGTCGCACCTCGGCTGCGGCCTCCGCGGTCGAAATCGCTTCGACCTCCGCTTGGTCCGGAATACGCAACACGCTGCCGGCGAGCAACCGATTGATGTTGCCGTCGAAGGCTTCGGGATTCGTACGGAACAACGCGATCATCGTTTGATTCACGACACGCGGGCTTGCGCCAGGCTGCAGTCGGCTTGCGATCCGCCACAAGGTGTCGTTCCGCTCGACCGTGTAACTGCCGCCCATGGCAGCGGGTTGAGCCGACGGTCCTGCTTCGCGAACGACCGGTTCGGCCGGCGCAGTCCGCGGTGTCGATTCGGCAGGCGCAGGTGTGGAGACGGGTTCGGGAGCACGCTCGATGCGCCCTTCGGTGCGCGCGCCAGCTTGCGGCGCCGCGACGGGCGCTTGTCGCTCGGGCTGCGAAGGCATGAACACCGGCGGATCGAGCAACACGGTGTATTCGCGCAGCAGGCGACCGCGACCCCAACTCGCCTCGACGAGCATGGTGACGAACGGCTCGGTGACGGAGCGATTCGATGTCACTTTGATGGCGGCACTGCCATCGCGGCTGCGGGTAACGGAGAACTCGAAATTGGAAAGAAAGGCAGGACGATCGAGACCGTAGCGGGCAAACAAATCGTTGTTCGCAAGGCCGACCTTGAGACTTGCCAGCTCGTCCGCCGTCGGCGCAATCAATTCGATGTCCGCATCGAAGGGCTGATTGAGACCTGAATTCAGGCGGATTTCACCTAACCCGAGCGCGTAAAGCGTCACAGGGGATAGCAAAGCGCCCGTGAGCACTAGGCGCGGCAAATATCGTCTCATCAGCACTCCCGGTACCGTGTCCTTAGCATCCCTTCCGAGATGCGCAAAGCTTGTAATGGAATAGGCGCGACGGTCGTCAATCGCATCTGTCGTGCAACGGCAAGTCATCCCCGTGCTTTTGCAGACAAAATGCTCATGTGCTTGTTGACTTTAGTCGCGCAACTATAACTTACAGGTAGTCTTTCACCAAAACCTCAGCGATCTGCACGCTATTTAACGCCGCTCCCTTGCGAACGTTATCGGACACAATCCACAGATTCAGACCGTGGTTATGACTAATGTCTTCGCGAATGCGACCTACGTACACCGGATCGGTGCCTGAGCCCTCGGTTACGGGGGTGGGATAGCCGCCGGGACGGCGCTCATCGACGACCACGACGCCGGGCGCTTTGCTCAACAACTCAGTCGCCTCGGCTGCCGTGAGCTTGCGTTTGGTTTCGATATTTACGGCTTCGGAATGCCCGATGAATACCGGGACGCGCACCGCCGTCGCATTCACCTGAATCGAGGTGTCGCCGAAGATCTTCTGGGTTTCCCAGAACATCTTCATTTCTTCCTTGGTGTAACCGTTGTCGAGGAAGACGTCGATCTGCGGTACGCAGTTGTAGGCGATTTGCTTGGCGATCACCTGGGGCGTGACCTGCTCTCCCCGGCCGAGTGCCGCGACCTGGTTGGCCAACTCATCCATTGCCTTTTGACCGCCGCCAGAGACGGACTGGTAGGTCGCTACATTGATACGCGTGATCTGCGCCGCATCGTGCAATGGCTTGAGCGCGACGAGCATTTGCATCGTCGAGCAATTCGGATTCGCAATGATGTTGTGCTTCTTGTAACCCGCGATGGCGTGCGGGTTCACCTCAGAGACGACGAGCGGAATGTCGTCCTGGTAACGAAACTGCGAGGTGTTATCGACGACGACACAACCCGCCTGCCCGGCTCGCACCGCGTGCACCTTCGACACGCTCGCGCCAGCGGAGAACAAACCGATCTGCGCCTGCGAGAAATCGAAGGTTTCGAGATCCTGCACGGGCACATCGCGACCCTTAAATTTGATCGTCTTACCCACCGAACGCGCGCTGGCAAGCGGAAAGATCTCGCCCACCGGGAAATCGCGCTGCTCCAGCACGGACAGTATCGTGCCACCGACCAGACCCGTCGCACCGACGACGGCTACGTTCCAGCTTCTGCTCATGGGGTAGTTTCTTCGCTAGAAAAAGGGCGCCAACGTTACAACAACGGCACCTTATAGATAAGCGCTTACGCGCGGAATGCGACAGAGGATGCCGCACGGTTAGGTCGATCAATCGATGCGCGGCGGCACAAGCGGTGTTGACGAGCGGACATCTGCGTTCTGCGCACGATGCCGCAAGTAGTGATCCATCAAGACGAGCGCCAGCATGGCTTCGGCGATCGGCGTTGCGCGCAAACCGACGCACGGGTCATGACGTCCCGTCGTCACCACATCGATCGGTTGCCCGGCGATGTCGATGGTTTGACCCGGCACGATGATGCTTGAGGTGGGCTTGAGCGCAATGCTCACCGTGATGTCTTGGCCGGAGGAGATGCCGCCAAGCACGCCACCGGCATGATTTGAGCGAAACCCTTGCGGTGTCAGCTCGTCGCGATGTTCGCTGCCGCGTTGTTCGACGGACGCGAACCCGGCGCCGATTTCCACGCCCTTCACGGCGTTGATGCTCATCATCGCGCGGGCGATCTCGGCATCGAGCCGATCGAAAATCGGTTCACCCAAGCCCGGCGGCACGCCGGTTGCGATGACGTTCACACGTGCGCCCACCGAATCGCCATCGCGACGTAGCGCGATCATGTACTGCTCGAGTTCCTCGAGGCGCGATGGATCGGGACTGAAAAATGGATTGTCGTACACGCCCGCGAGCGATTTGACCTCGAGTTTCAGCGGGCCAAGCTGCGCGAGATAGCCTTGAATGTGGATCGACAATCGCTCACGCAGATACTTGCGCGCAATGGCGCCGGCCGCGACGCGCATTACCGTTTCGCGGGCGGAAGAGCGTCCACCGCCGCGGTAATCGCGAAACCCATACTTTTGTTGGTAGGTGTAATCGGCGTGGCCGGGACGGAAGCGATCTTTGATCTTGTCGTAGTCGCGCGAGCGCTGATCTTCGTTTTCGATCAACAGACCGATCGGCGTGCCCGTCGTGCGCCCTTCGAACACACCGGACAGAATTTTGACTTGATCGGGCTCTTTGCGCTGACTGGTATGACGCGAAGTCCCCGTGCGGCGACGCTCCAGCTCCGGCTGAATATCCGCCTCAGACAATGCCATTCCCGGAGGACAGCCATCGACGATGCAGCCAAGCGCCGGCCCATGGCTTTCGCCGAAGGACGTGACGGTAAAGAGAGTGCCGAAGGTGTTGCCGGACATGAGCAGCGGTTTAGCGGTTAGCGGTTGGGATTAGCGGTTAGCGTCAGAAACAGCGATTCGCGAGCGTGAGCCGTCGCTGCGACCCGCGGCGCATTCTAACCGCTAACCGCCAACCGCTAACTGCTGGAATCAGCCAGGCGCTGCAATTCCTCATATGTCAGCACGAACACGCCGCCGCCGCCGCGCTCGAATTCGAGCCAGATGAACGGTACGTCGGGAAACGCAGCCTCGAGCGCCACTTCGGTGTTGCCGACCTCCCCGATCAAGATGCCGCCCGGCTGCAAGCGTGAGTAAGCGCCGGCGAGAATACGGCGCACGATGTCGAGCCCGTCATCGCCGCCGAAAAGGCCGAGTTCAGGTTCGCGCCGATATTCATCGGGCAGTTCTGCCATTTCCTCACGGCCCACATACGGAGGATTGGTCAGAATGATGTCGTAGCGCGCCTCACCCAGTCCCGCGTAGACATCCGAACGAATCGTGCGGACTCGATCCGCCAACTGATGCTTTTCGATATTGATGCGAGCGACCGCAAGCGCGTCCTCGGAAATATCGGCGGCATCGACGCGCGCCTGTGGTAACGCCAGCGCTGCCGCAATCGCGATACATCCCGAACCCGTCCCGATATCGAGCACCGCTTGCACGCGTTCGGCGTCGACCCAGGGAGCAAAACGCGCTTCGATCAATTCGGCGATCGGCGAGCGCGGAATCAACACGCGCTCATCGACATAGAACTCGTGACCCGCGAACCACATGCGCTGGGTGAGATATGCCGCGGGAATACGCGATTGAACACGCTGCTCAATCAGCGCGTCGATTCGCTCGCGTTCCACCGACGTGAGCGGCTGCTCGTACACGCGCTCGGCGTCCTCGTGGCGCAGGTTCGCGCCGAAGAACACCAATTCGGCGGCCTCATCGTAAGCGTTGTCGGTGCCATGCCCGAAAAACACGCCAGCGCCTTCCAATCTCTCGGCGGCGTGCGCGATGTATGCGGCGACGGTATTTGCGGCGGGAGCGTGTTCTTGGGGCATGGGAGAGACTCTGACAGGCGACTTGCGCGCAACATGCGATACTTGCGGGCGAATTTACGGAGTTCGCTGTGCCACGTTATCAAGTCATTCTCGTTGCGGTCATCGCCATTGTAGCTGCGGTCGGCGGTGCGCTCCTCGCGCGCAATCTCACCGCCGATCCGTCCGGTCTCTCTCAGGCGGCTCTGACGTCCGCCACGCTGCTGACGCCGCCGCGACCGATCGAACACATCGCGCTCGTCGATCATGACGGCCAGCCGTTCGATACCGAGCGCCTTCAGGATCATTGGACTTTGCTGTTTTTTGGCTTCACGAATTGTCCGGACGTATGTCCCGCCACGCTGACGATCCTCACGCAAGTCGAAAAAAACCTGCAGCACCTGCCCCCGGACGAACGACCGCGCATCGTGCTGGCATCGGTGGATCCGCAGCGCGACACGCCGGAGCACTTAAAAAAATACATCTCGTTCTTCAGTCCGAACTTTCTCGGCATCACAGGCACGCAAGAAAACGTCGAGGCATTTACGCAAGCGCTTTACGTTCCTGTCGCGATTCAAGAACTGCCGAATGGCGGCTACACCGTCGATCATTCGGCCGCGATATTCCTGATCGATCCGGACGGGGCGATGCGCGCGTTGTTTTCCACGCCGCATGATGCGGGCAAGATTGCCGCCGATTTCCAACGCATCGTCGCCGCCTGACACCTCTCATGACTGAACGCATCCCGGAGGTCGGTCTCGGCGACCGCCTTTTCGCAGCGCTGCAATACGCCCTCCCCAAGCATCTGCTGTCGCGCGTGGTCTATCGCGTCATGCGCAGCGAGTCGCCCGCGTTCAAACGCTTGCTGATCGGTAATTTCTTGAAGGGCTACCGCGTCAACATGGCGGAAGCCGTCGAACCGGACCCGCTCGCTTATCGCAGCTTCAATGAATTCTTCACTCGTCCGCTGCGCCCGGGCGCTCGCACGATCGCGCCGGGCGATGACATCGTCGTCAGCCCCGTCGATGGGACCGTGAGCCAAGCGGGGCCGATTCACGATGCGGCCATCATTCAAGCGAAGGGCGTTCAGTACACCTTGCAGGAACTGCTTGCAGACGATGCGGCCGCGGTCGCGGCCTATCGCAACGGCCGCTTCGCGTGCATCTATCTTGCGCCGTACAACTACCATCGCATTCACATGCCCTTCGACGGACGCTTGACCCAGACGGTTTACGTGCCGGGCGATCTGTTCAGCGTGAATGCTGCGACTGCGCGCGCCGTGCCGCGCTTGTTCGCGCGCAACGAACGCGTGATCTGCGAATTCGACACGCGCTTGGGCCGTATGGCGGTGATTCTCGTGGGCGCATTGTTCGTCGGCAGCATGGAAACGGTGTACGCCGGTGAGATCAATCCCCCGCCGCGACCCAAAAAAGACGCCGTCAAAATTCCGCTAGGCATCGGCCAAAGCTTCGCGAAGGGTGCCGAACTCGGCCGCTTCAATATGGGCTCGACCGTCGTACTACTGTTTCAAGATCAGCGCGTACGTTGGGAAGACTTTCTGCAACCGCAGGCGACAGTGCAGATGGGCAGCGCGATCGGCACGGGCTCACCGTGATCGATTGGCGACCTACCGCCTCCATTGCCGCGCTCGAAATACGCGCGGCGATGCTGCGCGCCGCGCGGGAATACTTCGCGGCGACGCGTGCGCTGGAAGTCGAGACGCCGACGTTGAGCGCCAGCGGCGTGACGGACATCCACGTGCCGAGCATCGGCGCTGACGCGTGCTTTGAGCGGCGTTTTCTGCATACCTCGCCCGAATATCCGATGAAGCGGCTGCTTGCCGCAGGCTGCGGCGACATCTGGCAGATCTGTCGCGTCTATCGCGATGGCGAAAGCGGCCGCTTCCACAATCCTGAGTTCACATTGATCGAATGGTATCGGCTCGGCATCGATCATCATTCATTGATGTCGGACGTCGAACGGCTCATCAGCACCATGCTGCCGCCATCGCGCAGCTTCGATCATGCTGAGCGCCTCAGCTATCGCGAAGCCGTGCAACTGCATGCAGGTGTCGATGCCTTCGATGATCCGCTGGCCGTGTTGATCGCGCGGCTCGAAAGCGCGGGGATTGAAGTGCCGGCGAGCATCCGTGACGATCGCGACGCCTGTCTCGACTTGATCATGGGCACGCTCGTCGGCCCGCGACTTGGTCGCGAGCGGTTGAGCTTCGTGTACGACTATCCAGCCTCGCAAGCCGCGCTTGCGCGCCTTCGCGGCCGCGTCGCCTCACGCTTCGAGGCGTATCTGGACGGCATCGAACTGGCGAATGGGTTTCATGAACTCGGCAGCGCGGCAGAGCAGCGCACGCGCTTCGAAGCCGATCGCGCCGAACGCGCCAGGCGCGGCCTACCGCGCATGCCGATCGATGAACGGCTGTTGGCTGCGCTCGAGCACGGTCTTCCCGAGTGTTCGGGCGTCGCCTTGGGGTTCGATCGTCTCGTCATGTGCGCGCTCGGCGCCCAGCACATCGACGAAGTGTTGGCGTTCCCATTTGCGCGCGCATGAGGTTGAGTGATGTTCGACACCGCCATCGATCGCAATCAGCCCAAGCCGTCCATGTATGCGGCGCTCAATGCCTCGCTGCGCTCGCTGATTGCGGGTGAGCACGACTGGATCGCCAATCTCGCGAATGCGTCTGCGCTGCTCTACACGTCCCTGCCGGATGTGAGCTGGGCGGGTTTTTATCTGCTCAAGAACAACGAACTCGTCGTAGGTCCATTTCAAGGCAAGCCGGCCTGTGTGCGGATCGCCCTCGGCAAAGGCGTGTGCGGCACCGCCGCGGCGCGGCGCGAAACCGTCATCGTGCCGAACGTGCACGCGTTCGAAGGCCATATCGCGTGCGACAGCGCATCCAATTCGGAGATCGTCGTGCCGATGGTGCGCGGGACTGAACTGCTTGGCGTGCTCGACTTGGATAGCACGAGCTTCGCGCGGTTCGATGCGGAGGATCAGGCGGGGCTGGAGAGATTCGTTGGCGTGCTGGCGGGAACGATGTGATAGCGGTGATTCAGTGATCTGGTGATCGAAGTGATGGGTGATGGGTGATGGGCCGGTCAGAAGCGTCGTTCGACTCGCTTACTGACCGGGACCAGGGCTCATCATGCCGGCGCTTTAGCGCGGGCGATGTATTCGCCAGTGCGGGTATCGACGCGGATGAATTCGCCTTCGTTGATGAAGAGCGGCACTCGCACCACGGCGCCGGTTTCGAGCTTGGCTGGCTTCGCACCGCCTGTCGCCGTATCACCGCGTAAGCCCGGGTCGGTCTCGACGATCTTGAGTTCGACATGGGCCGGTGGGGTCACGGTCAGCGGTTCGCCGTTCCATAGCATCACGGTGCATTCCATGCCGTCTTTGAGCCAGATGGCGCCTTCGCCAAGCGCTTCTTTACCGGCGGTGTACTGCTCGAACGTATCTGGAACCATGAAATGCCAGAACTCGCCGTCAGTGTAAAGATACTGCATTTCGGTTTCGACGACGTCGGCGGCCTCGACCGAATCACCGGACTTGAACGTGCGCTCGAGCACCCGGCCGGTCTTGAGATTGCGCACTTTCACTCGATTGAACGCCTGGCCTTTGCCCGGCTTGACCATTTCGTTTTCGACGATCGCGTACGGATCATTCTCCAGAATGATCTTGAGACCCGATTTGAATTCATTCGTGGAAAAGCTGGCCATTTAGCACCGTCGTCCGATTCTTGCGAAAATGTGGGTATATCGCGGGAGTCATTCACCTTGGAGAATGAGTCCGGCCGATCTCGCCGCCTCAGTGCGGTCCGACAAAGGGCGCAGATGATAGCCGTAAGCTCCGAACCAGACCAGCAGAACTCCCAGCCAAATCCGCTGCCCCGCAAGCATTGGCAGCAACTTTTAGCAGATGCCATCAAGGATCCAGTGGAGCTATGCCGCGTGCTCGAGTTGGATCCTACGGTCGCGCTTGCGGCACTTCAGGGCGCGCGCGAGTTTCCGCTGCGAGTACCCCGTTCGTTCGTCGCGAAGATGCGTCGGGGCGATCCGCAAGATCCCTTGCTGCTGCAAGTCTTGCCGCTACCCGCCGAAGCCGAAGTCGTCGAAGGCTACGTGGCCGACCCCGTCGGCGATCTCGACAGCCGTGCTGCACATGGGCTGCTGCACAAATACGCGGGGCGCGCCTTGCTGATCGCGACCGGAGCCTGTGCCGTGCACTGCAGGTATTGCTTCCGGCGCCACTTCCCCTATGCGGACGAGTCGGCACTGACAGGCGGCTGGGACAGCGTGCTGCGTCACTTGCGATCCACAACGGACATCAGCGAACTCATTTTGAGCGGCGGCGACCCACTCAGTTTGAATGACCGACGCCTCGCGCAGCTGACCGATGGGTTGGCCGATATTCCAAGCGTACGTAGGTTACGCATCCACACGCGCTATCCCGTCGTGCTTCCCGAGCGCATCGATGCCGATTTCCTGGCATGGCTGCGCTCGGTGCCCTTACAGAAAGTCATCGTCCTGCATGTGAACCATCCTCGCGAGATCGATGCGACGACGCGTGAAGTGTGCCTGCAGCTGCGCGATGCCGGCGCCACGTTGTTGAATCAGTCCGTGCTGCTCGCCGGGATCAACGCAGATGTCGATACGCTGGCCGAGCTGAGCGAAGCGCTTTTCGACTGCGGCGTGCTGCCCTACTACCTCCACGTGCTGGATCGCGTGCAAGGCACGGCGCATTTCGATTCGCCCGAGCGCGCTGCATTGGAATTGCATCGGGAACTGGCTGCACGCCTGCCGGGTTATCTCGTGCCCAAACTCGTTCGCGAAATTGCCGGTGAGCCCGCCAAGACGCCCGTGACCGAGTGAAGACCGTGACGTGCGCATCACGCCGCCGCCAGAACTTTTGAGGTAGGCTCCAAGACTTCGCCGCTGGGCAGGAGCCCGCATGCCGCAATGCGCTTTGCGTGCTGTCAGTGCATGGATGCGCAAGCGCGGCCGCAACGTCCAAAGAAGTCCAGGAGTTTCGCTTGGCCGAGCAAGCAGCCGTTCCGATGATCGTCCTGACTCGACATCAGGACAATGTCGAAGCCATCAATAGCACGCTGCGCAACGCAGGCCATGCGGCGCATTGCGCCTGGATTCGTGAACTCAACGACCTGCCCGAGGCGCTGCAAAACGCCGATGCCTATCTGGTGATTGCGTTCGTCGGACCCGATCCCGCCGATACGGCGAAGGTCATGAGCGTGTGCAAGCACGCCAAGACCCAGATTCCTGTGTTGATCGCGCGCGATCAGGTCGATGAAGACATCATTGCCGCCGCCATGCAGCACGGGGCGCGCGATGTCGTCACGCTCAAGACACCCGCGCGTCTGCTCGCTGTCGTCACGCGTGAACTCGAAGCGCAACGTCAGGCGCGCGCGCTCAATCGCACGTTGAATTCGGCGCGCGAATATCGAGATCAGCTGAAGTCCTTCATGGCCGGCTCGGCTGATGCGATTGCCTTCGTACAAGAAGGCATCGTGGTCGACGTGAATCCTGCGTGGATCGAATTGTTCGGCTATGCGGATACCGACGCTTTTGTCGGTCTGCCGCTCATGGATGCGTTCGAAAGCGATGCGCATTCCGCATTGAAGGGCGCACTGGTCGCCTGCCTGCAAGGCAAATGGAGCGACCTGCCGTTACGCGCGAATGCACACCTTGCCGATGGCAACTCGGTCACGCTCGAACTCGAGCTGTCGGGCGCGGAATACGAGGGTGAGCCGGCGGTGCGCCTGTGTGTTGCCGCCAAGCGGCGCGCTAACGAACCGCTCGCCGAACAGCTCACCGACGCACTCCAATACGATGCCGCCACCGGCGCACTGCAACGAAAATTCTTTCTCGAGCAACTCAAGGAAAAGCTCGCTCACCCGATCAAGGCCGGCGTCCGCCAACTCGTCTCCATCGAGCCCGACAAGCTCGCGGGCATCTGCGAAGACCTGGGTCCGCTGCTCGTCGAGGATTTCATCGGCCAGTTCGCCGGGCTGCTGAGCGAAGCGCGCCAGCCGGATGATCTGTTCGGCCGCGTCGGCGATGGCGCATTTTTGATTTTGATGGAACGCGGCACACCGCGTGATATCGAGACTTGGGGCAAGAACCTGCTCCGCAAAGTGTCACAGCAGGTTTTCCGCATCGGTGACAAACAGATTTCCTGCACATGCAGCGTCGGTATCGGCGCCATCGATCCGCGCACACCAAACCTCACATTGTCGATCGGCGATGCGATCACGGCGCGTCGCAATGCGCAGGAAGCCGGCGGCAATCGGTTGGTCATCATCGACCATCAAGACGAAGACACGAAGCGGCAGGCTTCCGATGAAATCTGGATCCGCCATATCAAAGCGGCGTTGATGGAAAACCGCTTTCGCCTGATGCAACAGCCGATCGCGAGCCTGCTCGGCGAGGACCGCGGCATGTTCGACGTGCTCGTGCGCATGATCGATGAGCAAGGACAAGAAGTGCTGCCGGCCGAATTCATGGCAGCCGCCGAACGCAACGACCTGATGAAGCACATCGATCGCTGGATCATCGGCGCCGCGATGGCGTTTTGTGCGAGCCGACCGGTCAAGCAACTCTTCGTGCGCCTATCGCGCGACTCGGTGCGCGACAAATCGCTGCAGCCTTGGCTGGCGAATCAATTGAAGGCGACTCGCATCGAACCGCATCGCATCGCGTTCTCTGTCACCGAACAGGTCGCGGCTGAATATCTCGCTGATGCAACTGAACTCGCCAGCGGACTGCGCAAGACGGGTTTCCAGTTCGCGCTAGAACACTTCGGCACCGGCCGAGATCCGCTGCGCTTGTTGAGTCATCTGCCGATGAACTTCGTCAAAGTCGACGGAACGCTCATGCAGGGTCTCGCCGTCGACCCCGATCTGCAGCAACGTGTACGCGAGTTCGTCGATCTGGCGAAAGGCCGAGAAATCAGCACGATTGCCGAACGTGTCCAAGACGCGAACACCATGGCCGTGCTGTGGCAGCTCGGCATCGAATTCATCCAAGGCTATTTCGTCAACGAGCCGGAAGAAGTCGTGATGGGGTGAAATCCCGTTGACGGTTGGCAGTTGACCGTCGACAGGGATACGCGACGTGTAGACGTGTA
>CAZIXV010000077.1:0-1823 GCA_964543105.1 uncultured Steroidobacteraceae bacterium | reverse complement strand
TTACACGAGTTTTCTTCTTTCGGACCCGCCAACCGCCAACTGTCAACTGTCAACCGAAAGTTGATCCACCTTCCGCCAGCCGCGCGGGAGTACGGCGCCGCGTTGGGCGCGTTCGCCACGGTATTCCTTCAGATCCGCGTACTTGATCGTCATCTTGCGATCGCCCGAGCGCACGATGAGGTTCTGCGTCGGTGCGACCACTGCGATTGCGACGAGGTATTCCTCGCGGCTTGCGACTTTTTTCGAGGACAGGCCGAAGATCTTGTTGCCCTTGCCGCGCGGCAACTCCGGCAGATCATTCACCGCGAAGGCGAGCAGCTTGCCATCGGTGCTGACGGCGCAGAGCAATGCGTCATCTGCAGCAGGCACCGGACACGGCCGCAGCACGCCGGAATTCTCCGGCACCTTGAGCACCGACTTACCGGCTTTGTTGCGCGCATAGAGTTCTTCGAGCTTCACGACGAAGCCGTAACCGGCATCCGAGGCGAGCACCCAACGATCCTGCGGATCGCCAATCATGACGCCCGCGAACGTCGCGCCATCGGGCGGATCGATCCGGCCGGACAATGGATCGCCCTGCCCGCGCGCCGACGGCAAGGTGTGCGCGAGCAAGCTGTAAGTGCGACCGGTGCTATCGAGGAACACGGCCTGTTGCGTGCTGCGTCCGCGAGCTGCGGACTGAAACGCATCGCCCGTCTTGTACGACAAGGCGGTCGGATCGAGTTCATGACCTTTCGCTGCGCGCACCCAGCCGCGTTCGGAAAGCACCACCGTCACGGGTTCGCTTGCAACCAATTCGGTTTCATTGATCGCTTGTGCGGCGGCGCGCTCGACGATCTTGCTGCGTCGTGCATCGCCAAAAGCTTCCGCATCCCGGGTGAGCTCTTCCTTGACGAGCTTCGTCAAACGCGCCTTGCTGCCGAGAATTTTTTCGAGCTCAGCGCGTTCTTCGGCAAGCTCTTTCTGCTCGCCACGGATCTTCATTTCTTCGAGCTTCGCCAAGTGACGCAGCTTGGTTTCGAGAATCGCTTCCGCTTGAATTTCGGTGAGCTTGAAACGCTTCATCAACACCGGCTTCGGCTCTTCTTCCGAACGGATGATGCGAATGACCTCATCGAGATTGAGGTACGCAACCAGCAAGCCGTCCAGGATGTGCAAGCGCGCCTGCACTTTCTCGAGCCGCCAATTCAAGCGCTTCGTTACGGTGTCGACTCTGAACCTGAGCCACTCTTGTAAGAGCGACTTCAGATCCATCACCCGCGGGCGTCCATCCAGGCCGATGATGTTGAGATTCACACGGTAGGTGCGCTCGAGATCCGTGGTCGCAAACAGGTGCGCCATGAGCTGATCGACATCGACGCGATTCGAGCGCGGCACGATGACGATCCGCGTGGGATGTTCGTGATCCGATTCGTCGCGGATGTCCTCGACCATCGGCAGCTTCTTCGCCTGCATTTGCGCGGCGATCTGCTCTTGGATCTTGCTGCCCGACACCTGATACGGCAGCTGAGTGATGACGATGTCGCCCTCTTCGATTTCGTACACCGCACGTGCGCGGAAGGTGCCATTGCCGGTTTGATAGATCTGCTTGATCTCGGCTTTGGAGGAAACGATTTCACCGCCCGTCGGAAAATCCGGGCCTTTGATGTGCTTGCAGAGTTCGCTCAATGTCGCATCGGGTTCATCGAGCAAACGAATGCAAGCCGTCACGACTTCGCGCAAGTTGTGCGGCGGAATATCCGTCGCCATACCGACCGCAATTCCGGTCGCGCCGTTGAGCAGCACGTTCGGTACGCGTGAGGGCAGCAACACCGGCTCTTCCA
>CAZIXV010000076.1:2689-13950 GCA_964543105.1 uncultured Steroidobacteraceae bacterium | reverse complement strand
GAAGGCCGCATGGTGAATCTGCTCGATACGCCCGGGCACGAAGACTTTTCCGAAGACACTTATCGCACGCTGACGGCGGTCGACTCGGCATTGATGGTCATCGACTGCGCAAAGGGCGTTGAGGCGCGCACGATCAAGTTGATGGAAGTGTGCCGTCTGCGCGATACGCCCATCATGACCTTCATCAATAAGCTGGATCGCGAAGGCCGTGATCCCACCGAGTTGCTCGATGAAATCGAGCGCATTTTGCAGATCTCCTGCGCACCGGTGACTTGGCCGATCGGTATGGGTCGCGATCTGCGCGGTATTTACCATCTGCTCGAAGATCGCATTTACGTCTATCAGGAAGGCGAGAAGGGACGCGCGGGCACGCACTCAACGATCGATGGTCTCGAGAGCGAGGCGGCGACCGAATTTCTTGGCGAGCGCTTGCAGACATTCAAGGACGAGGTCGAATTGGTGCGCGGCGCTGCGCCGACCTTCGATATGAACGAGTACCTCGCCGCTCGGCAGACGCCAGTGTTCTTCGGCTCGGCGATTAATAACTTCGGTGTGACAGAACTGTTGTCCGCTTTCGTCCGCAACGCGCCGGGGCCACAGCCGCGACAGACGACGACGCGGGAAGTGGAGCCACTCGAAGAAAAACTCTCGGGCTTTGTCTTCAAGATTCAAGCGAACATGGATCCGGGGCATCGCGATCGCATCGCTTTCATGCGCATCTGCTCGGGCAAATACACCAAAGGCATGCGGATGTTTCACGTGCGCTTGAAGAAGGAAATGCGCATCAGCGATGCGTTGACCTTCCTCGCCTCCGATCGCCAGCATACTGACGAGGCGTTTGCCGGCGACATTCTCGGCTTACACAATCACGGCACGATCAACATCGGCGATACCTTCACCGAAGGCGAATCCGTCATGTTCACGGGCATTCCGAACTTCGCGCCCGAAATGTTTCGCCGTGCGGTGCTGCGTGATCCGCTGCGCATGAAGGCCCTGCAGAAGGGGTTGGACCAATTGTGCGAGGAGGGTGCGACGCAGGTGTTCCGGCCGTTGCGCAACAACGATCTGATTCTTGGCGCGGTCGGCCAGTTGCAGTTCGATGTCGTCGCGTTTCGTCTGCAGGAGGAATACAACGTGCATGCGGGTTTCGACAACGTGAATGTCTTTACCGCGCGATGGGTGTATTGCAGCGATGAGAAAAAGCTCGAGGAATTCCGGCAGAAGGCCTACGAGAACCTCGCCCTCGATCACTCCGGCGCGCTCGTTTATCTCGCACCGACGCGGGTGAATCTGCAGCTGACGATCGAGCGTTGGCCGGACATAACGTTCCAGGAAACGCGCGAGCATTTGGCAGCCGCGGCGGCGTAAAAGAAGCGGATAGTAGTTGCAAGAGCAGCGGTTAGCGGTTGGCGGTTAGCGGTTGGTAAGAGAAGCGGATCGCGGATAGCGGATAGCGGTTGGCCGGAGTCGGCTCGACGCGTTTACCTATACGGTGAGATCTTAGCCGAAGCTAACCGCTAACCGGCTGACCGCCTCCGTTTACACGTCTACACGATTACACGCTATCTTGACTTAACCGCTAACCGCTAACCGCTAACCGCTAACCGCTAGCCGCTAACCGCCAACCTGCGCCGATGAAACCCCGCTACCTGACCAAGCAAGTCGTCGCCTGGGCCGCCTATGACTGGGCGAACTCCGCGTTTGCGACGACGGTCATGGTGGTGTTCTTTCCCGTCTTCTTTAAACAGTACTGGGCTGCCGATATGTCGGCGACCGATAGTACGGCGCTGCTCGGCTTCACCAATGGCATCGCTAGTTTTCTGCTCGCTGTGCTCGCGCCGTGGCTCGGCATGCTCGGTGATCGCGGCGGCGCGCGTCTGAAATTCCTCCTCGCATTCACCATCGTCGGCGTGGCCGCGACGGCGGGGCTGTATTTCGTGGCAGAAGGTGAAGCGCTGATCGCGGCGGCGATGTTCGGTTTGGCCTCGATGGGATTTTGGGGCGGCATCATTTTCTATGATTCGCTGTTGATCGATGTCGCGCCACGTGATCGGCTCGATTCTGTTTCGAGCCTCGGCTACGCGATCGGTTATCTCGGCGGCGGTGTGTTGTTAGCCGTCAATGTGTGGATGACGCTTGATCCGCAGTTGTTCGGTCTCGCCGATGCGGCAGAAGCCGTACGGGTCTCGTTTTTGATGGTGGCGGTGTGGTGGGCACTGTTCGCCATTCCGATCTTCGTCGTCGTGCGCGAACACAGCAGCGAAACGCAGCAAGGCTCGACGCTGCGCGATAGCTTCGCGGCACTCGCGAACATGATCCGCGAGGTGCGCCGTTATCGCGCTGTCGTGTTGTTCCTGCTCGCCTATTGGATGTACATCGACGGCGTCAACACGATCCAGAAAATGGCGGTCGACTACGGTTTGGCGATCGGGCTTGAGACCTCGAGCCTCGTGCAAGCGATTCTGATGGTGCAGTTCATCGGTTTTCCCGCCGCGCTTTTCTTCGGTTGGATCGGCCAACGCATCAGTCCAGTCGTCGGTTTATTCGTCTGTATCGCCGTTTATGTGCTCGTGACGATCTACGCGACGGTTCTGAATACGGCGACCGAGTTTTTCATCATGGCTGCAGCTACTGGATGTGTGCAGGGTGGCATTCAAGCGCTCAGTCGCTCGTATTACGGCCGGCTGATTCCGCACGATCGCGCCGGGACGTTCTATGGGTTCTACAACATGATGAGCAAGTTTGCGGCCGTGCTCGGTCCCTTGCTGATGAGCGTCACCGCGTTACTGACCGGCAGTTCACGGCTGGCGATCCTGTCGATCGTCGTGTTGTTCATCGGCGGCGGTGTGTTGTTGTTGCTCACGGCGCGAGTGGCCGCACGCACGCCGGCTACGGGTTGAGCTGATTGACCAGGTATTTGAAGCGGCTGAGTTCGGACGGCAGCGGCGCCGGGCCGTAACGCAAGCTCACGTATAGATCGCGCGCTTCTTCGAGTTGCCTTGCCAGATCAGGTCGCGCCTGCGCAAGTCGCGTCAAATAATCGCTGGGCCCTTCGTGTGGCAGACGCGTGAGCGCACGTTTTTCGAAACGCTTGCAGAGCCGCTCATAGGTGCGCACGAGTGGATCGCGTTGCGGCGGGCGATAACGAATTGAGAAATACAGCGCAAGCAACGCAAAAAACGCGACGAACGCGATCACCATCCCTGCGCCAAGTTGCCGCCAATCCGCGTCCTCGATGCCGAGCATTTGGAACAGCGAGCGCTGCTGTCGTTGATCGAATTCGACGATGTTGTCGTTCCAGTACGTGTTCAAAGCGTCCCAAACATTGCGCAGCTGCGAGAGCATGCTGCTGCGAACGAAGAGGCGCCCAGGTACCGATTCTTCATCGGAGATGGCGGCATCGATGCCGCGCTCGACGCGCTCGGGCGCGACAGCGGCCGTGGGATCAACGCGCGTCCAACCGCGGCCCTCGATCCACACTTCCGACCACGCATGCGCGTCTGACTGACGTACGACGAGATAGCCCGTCATCGGGTTCAGTTCGCCGCCTTGATAACCGACGACGACGCGCGCGGGAATCCCAGCGGCACGCGCCAGCACCGTGAACGCCGACGCGAAGTGTTCGCAGAAGCCGCGGCGTGTCGTGAATAAGAAATCATCGACGGAATCTTGTTCGAGGCGCGGCGGTTCGAGCGTGTAGAAATATTCCTGCTCGCGAAACATCTGCAGCACGGCGGCGATGAAGCCCTCATCGTCGACAGCAGCCGCTCGTAACTGCTGTGCGAGCTGAATCGAGCGCGGATTGCGGTTCTGCGGCAGCCGCAGTGTGGCATCGCGCGTCAGCTTCGAAAGCGGCTGATCGATCCGAAAACGGGTGTTGGATTGCAGATCGAAGGCCGTCAGCGTCGACACGCGGCGTGAGGCGACGAGTTGATAGTCGTACATGCGCCGCGTGCCGCGCGGCCAGCGCGTTGGAACATCGAGCGCGAACACCCAAGGTCGATGATGCGGCTCCAGCACGAGCCGGTAGTCGTAGCTTTGACCTGTCGTGACGATGGGCTGATCGACGTAAAACGATTCCGCGCGGCGCCAAGTGCGGCCGTCGAACTCCTGTAGCACCGGTCCTCGCCAATAGCGCTCGCGCGGCGGCGGCATCTCGCTGGCAAATTTCACACGAAACGCAAGGGCGCCTGAAACGCTGAGCTCCGAGACATCGCCCGGTGAGATCTCGTCATTGATGCCGGTCATGCTCTGCTGACGCGCCGGTACCGCCCAGAACTGCCCCGGCAAACGCGGAAACAAGACGAACAACACCGCTGCCAATGGCACCGCCAACACCAACATGCGTGCGGTTGCGCCAAGGGCTTCGCGTTTCGTGACGGGGCTGCTTTGATGCACGCGCATCAAGGTCGCGGTCAGGAACCAAAGCGCGAGCAGCAGGTAGGGCAGGAGCAGCAATTGCTGATCGTAAAGAAAGCGCGCGAAGACCAGGAAATACGCAACGAACAGCACGACGGTCAGATCGCGCCGATTCTGCGTCTCGAGCAATTTCATCGCCCCCATGACGATCAGAAATGCCGTGCCGGCGTCGATGCCGTTGAGCGTGCGATAGCTCACCAGCACGCTCAACATGGCCGCAAAGGCGATGACGCTACGCACCCATTTATGGGGGAGGCGCCATTGACGCCATTCGATCGTGATCCGCCAAGCGAGCGTCGCTGCTGCCAACAAGGTCAACCACGCGCTGACATCGGCAACGTGCGGCAGGACGGCGAGCGCATAACACCCCGCGACCCACCACAGATGTTGTGCGAAGTGCGAGGCGCCGCGAGTGTTCGCGATGGCGATCGCCGCGCTCATGCGTCACTACCTTCGAACAAGGCGAGTGCGGTGAGGCAACGTTGCCGATGCGCCGGGCCGATGTTCGGCGGAATGTAGCTGCCGGGCATGCGCAGCCCATACGCGCGCCCGGCCGCATGGGCGTCTTCGATCCAGCGGCACAGCTGCGAGAGGCGCGCCTCGACGCCCGCGCCCTTCGTCACGCTCCAGTCGAACAGATGCGAAGTGACCGCCGTACCCGCATACATTTTCACGAGCAAGCCTTGCTCGCGTGCGAACGCTTTCCATGCGATGCGACGTGGCGAGTCGCCGCTGTGAAAGGCGCGCAAGCCAGCGAATTCCTCATCGCCGCGCGTCGTGTCCTGTGCGCCGCCGGTCTCGGTTTCGAGCGGCGGTGCCGGCACGCCACGTTCACTCGGACGCGGATACACGACGCAGCGCAGCGGCATGTGCAGATAGCTCCAGGCGCGAAACAGCCCGAAGGGATGACGTGTCGAAATCTGAAAGTGCTCGAGGTACAGGTATCCGCGTCGGGTTGCCGGCAGGTGCACCTCGACGATGGCCCGCTGCTCGCTATCGATGCGCACGGGATCCGATTCACCGTGTTCGTTGCTGACGACGATCTCGTGGCGTGACACGCGCGAGGCGTTCTCGACACCGAGCCGAAAACGCGCCAATTGACCGGCAAACACAGGTTCCGTCAGCGCTGAGGAGATGCGCACGCCCGCCAGATTGCGGTGACAGTGATACATCGCCGTGAGTCCGAGCGCCCCGAGCAGCAGCGCGAGTGCGAGCGCGAGATTGTTCGCGTAGTTCATCGCGCCCATGAACATCGCAAAGATCATCAAGCCAAAGGCAAAGCCCAGGCTCGTCGGAAGAATGTAGATCCGCCGGCCCGCCAACACGACGGGATCCGGATCGTCACCCTGACGACGGCGCGCCCAAGCACGAGCGGTGCGGCGCAGGCGGGAGAGGGCCGATTTCGGCATGTCGACGGCTGCTCGGGTGTCGGGGCTCGGGGCTCGGGACTCGGGTCAAAATGCGGAAGCTTGATCATTCGCCCAGCTTCTGGCCCGAGCCCCGAGACCCAAGCCCTGCGAGACCGCGGTGTTCATGGCACTTCCACCGCCTGCAACACAGCCTGGCCGATCTCGTTCGCATTCGCGGAGTGGGTTTCATCGCGCGGCTTCAAGCGATGACCGACGACGCCGGGAAGGACGGCTTGCACATCCTCCGGCAGGACGCCGATGTGGCCATGGATCAGCGCCCACGCTTGCGCGGCGCGCAGCAACGCGATGGCGGCACGCGGTGACAGTCCGGCTTCGAAATGGGGCGATTCGCGCGTATGACGCACGATAGCTTGCACGTAGTCGAGCAGAGCATCGGAGGCGTGCACGCTCGCCACCATCGTTTGCATCAACAGCAATTGCTGCGGTGACAGCGCCGGTTGCAAGGTTGCAAGCAGATCGCGCCGATCCTGACCGAGCAGCAATTGCCGCTCGAGCGCTGGATCCGGATAGCCGAGTTCGATGCGCATCAAAAAGCGATCGAGCTGTGATTCCGGCAGCGGATAGGTACCGATTTGATAAACGGGATTTTGCGTCGCGATTACGAAGAACGGTGCCGCGAGCGGATAGGTTTGTCCATCGACGGTGACCTGATGTTCTTCCATCGCTTCGAGCAGCGCGCTTTGTGCTTTCGGGGTCGCGCGATTCACTTCGTCTGCAAGGACGAGCTGCGAAAAGATGGGTCCCTTGTGGAAGCGGAACTCACTGGTTTCGCGTTCGAACACCGACACGCCGATGATGTCGGCCGGCAGCAGATCGCTCGTGAACTGCACGCGCTGATAGGAAAGGCCCAGCGTTTCGGCCAATGCGTGCGCGAGTGTCGTCTTGCCGACGCCGGGAATGTCTTCGATCAGCAAGTGACCGCGGGCGAGCAAACACGCGATACACAGGCGCAGCTCACGTTCCTTGCCGAGGATGATGCGGTTCAGTTGGGCGATCGTAGTGTCGATGAGATCGACCGGATCGGCTTGGGTGATCAGCGTCGGAACGGGTGAATCCATGCGCTTTCTTGCTCGGTTGGCAGTTGACGGTCAGAGGGCGTGGTCGTGTGAGCGACGTGTAAACGTGTAGGAGCAAGAGCTGCCATCGCGATACACGCTTACACCTCTACACGATTACACGAGTCACCACACGCTTACACGTACCGGCGGTAAACGCGTAGACGCCGATCACACCGCGACGCCTCCCGACCGTCAACCGTCAACGGTCAACTGTCAACCGCCGGTTTTCAGCAGCGCGACGCGTCGTTCCTGCTCTTCGAGCTGCGTGATCTCGTGGCTGAAGTCGGCGATGCGTGTGCGCTCCTGTTCGACGATTTCAGCCGGGGCGTTCGCGACGAAGTTTTGATTACGCAGCTTGCCTTCCGCTTTCGCGAGATCCTGGCGGACCTTCGCCTTGCGCTTCGCGAGGCGCGCAAGTTCCGCATCGGGATCGTCGATGATGCTCGCCAGCGGCACGTGCGTGGTTTCGCCGTCGACGAGCTGCATTGCCGTCGGCGGTAGCGAGGATTCGTCCTCGATGAAATGCAGCTCGGAGAGATTTGCGAGCGCGACGACGTACGTTCGATTGGCGTCGATGAGCGCACGCGCCTCTGCGCTCGAAGGTTTGATGTAGCTCGGCATCTGACGCGAGCGGGGCACATCGAGCTGACCGCGGATTTGACGCGCGCCGAGAATCGCCGCCTTGACCGGTGCGATCGCGCGCTCGGCCGCTTCATCGTGTGGAAACTGCGCGCGCTGTGGATAGGGCTGCAGCATGATCGTCGGACCTTGTCGGCCGGCGAGCGGCGCCAGCGATTGCCAAATCTCTTCGGTGATGAAGGGCATCACGGGATGCAGCAGGCGCAGATACGCTTCGAGCACTTCGACGAGCGTGCGTCGCGCCGCGCGCTTTTGTGCGTCCGAGGCCGTCTCGGATTGCAGAGTTGGCTTGGACAGCTCCAGATACCAGTCGCAGTACTCGTACCAGGCGAACTCGTATAGCGCCTGTGCGGCGAGATCGAAACGATATTCAGCAAGCCGCGCACGGACGGCTTCGATCGTGGCGCCCAGGCGGGAGCGAATCCAGCGATCGGCAATCGACAATTCCGCCTCGCCTGCGCTCAGCGCCGCGTGATCGATGCCTTCGAGATTCATCTGGACGTAGCGGGTCGCGTTCCAGATCTTGTTGCAAAAGTTCTTGTAACCCTCGATGCGACCGAGATCGAAGCGAATGTCACGGCCCTGGGTTGCAAGCGCGGCGAAGGTGAAGCGCAACGCGTCCGTCCCATGCGCGGCAATGCCGCTGGGAAATTGTTTGCGCGTGTTCTTTTCGATCTTGTCGCGCATCTGCGGCTGCATGAGTCCGCTCGTGCGCTTCAAGACGAGCGCTTCGAGGTCGATGCCATCGATCAGGTCGATCGGATCAATGATGTTGCCCTTCGATTTCGACATCTTGTCGCCGTGCTCATCGCGAATCAGCCCGGTGATGTACACCTCGCGAAACGGCACATCGCCGGCGAACTTCATGCCCATCATGATCATGCGGGCAACCCAGAAGAAGATGATGTCGAAGCCGGTGACGAGCACGCTCGTCGGATAGAACGTCTTCAGCTCTGTCGTTTGCTCGGGCCAACCGAGTGTCGAGAACGGCCACAAGGCCGATGAGAACCAGGTGTCGAGCACGTCTTCATCGCGCTTGAGTTCGACATCGCGGCCGAGCTTTGCGCGTGCTTGCGCGGCAGCGTCCGCAGCCGTGCGGGCGACGAAGATATTGCCCTCGGCGTCGTACCACGCCGGCACTTGATGCCCCCACCAGAGCTGGCGGCTGATGCACCAGTCCTGGATGTTGTGCATCCATTGAAAGTAAATCTTGGAATAATTTTCCGGCACGAAGCGGATGCGACCGTCTTCGACCGCTTTGATCGCAGGTTCGGCGAGCGGCACGATGCGCACATACCATTGATCGGTGAGCCAGGGTTCGAGCACTGCGTTGCTGCGATCACCGCGCGGCACTTGCAGCGAATGCGGTTCGATTTTCTCGACGAGTCCCAGCGCTTCGAGGTCGGCGACGATGAGCTTGCGGGCTTCGTAACGACCCAGGCCGCGATACTTCGCAGGCGCTTCATCGTTGAGCGCGGCGTTTGCATCGAACACATTGATCAGCGGCAAATCGTGACGCTTGCCGACCTCATAGTCGTTGAAGTCGTGGCCGGGCGTGATCTTCACGCACCCCGAACCGAATTCGGGATCGACGTAATCGTCCGCGATGATCGGAATCAACCGATCGGTCAGCGGCAGACGAATCTGTTTGCCGATGAGTTGCTTGTAGCGCTCATCTTCCGGATGCACGGCGACGGCAGTATCGCCAAGCATCGTCTCAGGACGCGTCGTCGCGACGACGATGTGGCCGCTGCCGTCCTCTAACGGATAGCGGAAATGCCACAAGTGGCCTTGTTCGGGTTCGGACAGCACTTCGAGATCCGAGAGTGCGGTGTGCAGCACTGGATCCCAATTGACGAGCCGTTTACCTCGATAGATCAGACCTTCTTCATGGAGCTTGACGAACACTTCGGTGACGGCGTGCGACAACCCGTCATCCATCGTGAAGCGATCGCGCGACCAATCGACGGAATTCCCCAGCCGGCGTTCCTGACGCGAAATCGTGTCCCCGGATTGCCCCTTCCATTCCCAAACGCGCTGAATGAACGCTTCACGGCCGATGTCGCGTCGGTGGATCCCCTGCGCATTCAATTGGCGCTCCACGACCATCTGCGTCGCGATTCCCGCGTGATCCGTGCCCGGCTGCCACAGAGTGTTGTGACCATCCATGCGATGCAGCCGCGTGAGTGTATCCATGAGCGTGTGCTGGAACGCATGCCCCATGTGCAGCGTGCCAGTGACGTTCGGCGGCGGAATCATGATGCAGTAGGGCGTGCCCTGGCCGCTCGGCTCGAACCAGCCGTTCGCCTCCCAGCGCTCGTAAATGCGTTGCTCGATGTCGCGCGGGGTGTAGCTCTTATCCATTTCGACGAGGTGTGGGACGGAAAACGGCAGGGGGCGGGATTATAAGGAATGCCGCTGCCGTTGACAGTTGACGGTTGACAGTTGACGGTCAGAGGGTCGAAGGCGCGTGCGCGGACGTGTAAGCGTGTAATCGTGTAGGCCGACTGTGTCCTACACGTCTACACGTCCACTCCTGCCGCTCTGCCCGTCAACCGTCAACTGTCAACCGTCAACCACCCTCCATGCTCGACCTCCCCATCCTGTTTTTCGCCGCGGTAGCCGCGGGGGCCGTCAATGCGGTGGCAGGCGGTGGGACGTTGATCAGCTTTCCGGTGCTATTGGCGCTGGGGGTGCCGCCGATCGCCGCGAATGTCACGAATGCGGTGGCGCTCTGTCCTGGTTATCTCGGCGCGTCGGTGTCGCAATGGCGCAGCGTGCGAGATCAGCAGCGGCGCTTGTGGATCTGCATTCCGGCCGCGGTCGTCGGCGGTCTGATCGGCGCTGCGATCCTGGTGAACACGCGCGAGCACATTTTTCAGATGCTCGTGCCGTACATGCTGTTCATCGGTTCGTTGCTGCTCGCGGTGCAGGGTTCGGTGCGGCGTTTGGCGCTCCGCAAGGCGGGCGAACATCATCGCACTCATGCGATCACGGCGGCGCTTGCGGTACTGGGCGCAGCGATCTATGGCGGTTTTTTCAGTGCAGGGATGAGCGTCATCGTGCTTGCCGTACTGGCGTTGACGCTCGATGACACCTTCACGCGGCTGAACGCGTTGAAACAGGTGACCGCGTTTGCCGTCAATATCGCTGCGGTCGCATTCTTCGTCTTCTCAGAGCACGTCGTCTGGTCGCTTGCCGCGCTCATGGCCGTGGGTGCGTTGCTCGGTGGCGCAGTCGGCGGTCGGGTCGCCGAACATTTGCCACCGGCGGTACTGCGCTGGACGGTCGTTTGCGTAGGATTCGGCTTGGCGCTTTATTACTGGATCACGTAGATGAGCACAGAGCGATTCAGGTACTACCTGCGGGTGCGTTATGGGGAATGCGATGCGCAAAAGGTCGTGTTCAATGCGCGCTATGCGGACTACATCGATGTAGCGATAGCCGAGTTTCTACGCGCGATTGGCTTTGAACACGAAATCCAGACGGGCGACTTCGACTTTCAAGTCGTCAAACAAACGATCGAATGGCGGGCGCCCGCTCGCTACGACCAGGTGCTGGAGATTTCAGTCTCCACGCAGCATGTGGGGACGACGTCATTTTCCTTTTCCACCGAATTTCGCATCGCTGGCAGGGAAGCGGTGATTGCGACGGCAGAGACCATTTACGTCCACGTGGACGCGCATACGCTGAGTAAGCAAAAGATCCCTGATGC
>CAZIXV010000076.1:0-2589 GCA_964543105.1 uncultured Steroidobacteraceae bacterium | reverse complement strand
TCGCCGGTCGGGGTCGGTGTCGACGATCTCGGCGATGCGAGCGTGCGCATCGATGTCCGCGGGCAGACGATCCGTGAGATTGATCAGCACGTCGCGATGCGTGGGCGGCGCGTCGCGCTCTCCGATCAGTACGAACACGCGCGGATGCGCCGGTGAGTCATCGCTCGCGATTTCGTGCGCCAGAAAGCTGCGGTCGCTGAACGTCCACAGCATTTCATCCAGCCGCTGTGCTTCAGCCAACGTCGCGGTCTGCAAGTACACGTGATGACCGAACTCGACCGCTTTTTCCGCCAAGCGGCATGCATAGTGCAGCCGCGCGTTAGGAGACTCGTCAGAGAGCACGTAGAAATCGACGCGGGTCATGCACTACCGAGTACTTTGGTATTGCTCCCTCCCCTGCGATGGCGGGGGAGGGCTGGAGAGGGGGCAACGAAGATCACGCGCACCGACTTACTGGTTCAATAAGTAATCGACCAGCAGTGGTACCGGCCGGCCGGTGCTCGATTTCGCCGAGCCGCCGACATAGGCCGTCCCGGCGATATCCAGGTGCGCCCATTTCAAGCCATCGGTGAACTTCGCAAGGAAGCAGGCGGCAGTGATCGCGCCGGCTTCGCGTCCGGCCACATTCGCGAAATCCGCGAAATTGCTTTTCAAACCCTCGCCGTACTCTTCGTGCGTCGGCATCGGCCAAGCACGATCGTCCGCGCGTTGCCCGGCTTCGCGCAACGCTTCGATCAGTTCTTCCTCGTTGCCGAATAGACCGCTGAAGTGACTACCCAGTGCAATGACGCAAGCGCCGGTCAGCGTCGCGATGTCGATCACCGCGCGCGGCTTGTAGCGGCGGGCGTAGGTGAGGGCGTCGCACAGAATCAGGCGGCCTTCGGCATCCGTATTGAGAATTTCGATCGTCTGTCCGGACATGCTCTTCACGATGTCGCCCGGTTTGGTTGCTCGACCGCTCGGCATGTTTTCGCATGCCGGCACGATGCCGACGACATTCACCGGCAGGCCCAGTGTCGCAATCGATTTGAAGGTGCCAAGGACGCTGGCGGCGCCGCTCATGTCGAATTTCATTTCGTCCATGGCGGCGGGCGGCTTCAAGGAGATACCGCCGGTATCGAAGGTGACGCCTTTGCCGACGAGCGCGATCGGATCGCCGCGGCGCGCTGCGCCGTTGTATTCGAGCACGATCAGTTTCGCCGGCTCGACGCTGCCATTGGTCACCGACAGGAACGAACCCATCTTCAGCTTGCGGCAATCCTCTTCATTGAGAACTCGGACGCGGATCGAGCGATGTTCGCGAGCAAGCGTCTTGGCGGCGTTCGCCAGGAAGGTCGGTGTGCAGACATTACCGGGTTGGTTCGCCAGATCGCGCATGACGCTCATGCCGGCGGCGATGCCTTCGCCGTGGGTGATGCCGCGCTCGACCGCGCTGCGATCACCGCGCGTGGCCGCCGCGATTCCAAAGCGCGTCAGCGTGGACTTGGGGCGCTTGTTCGCGGTCTTGTGATCGGGAATCCGATATTGCGCGTGACCCACAGCCTCGACCGCTGCGCGAGCGCGAGCGTAGGTGTCGGCATCTTTGACTTCTTCGAGGGCAAGGTAATCGACCGCATCGCGCGCACCGGTCTTGGCCAGTGCCGTCAGCGCGTTCGCGAGTGCCTTGCGATATTGCTTGCGATTGAAATTACTGCGTGCGCCTAGGCCGACGAGCAGAAGGCGTTCGCACGCCACGCCTGCAACATCGGTGAGCAGCAGGACATCGCCTGCCTTGCCGCGCAGATCGCCGCGTTTAGCGAGTTTCGCGAGTCGTCCGCCGAGCTTGCCGTCCAAATCCTGGGCCGCTGCGCCGAGTTCGCCTTTGTCGAAGACGCCGACGATTGCGCAGTCGGTGCGTTGACGAGAAGGGCTGGCGGAAGTCGCGAAAAATTCCATAGTGTCTGTTGCCTCTCGATCGAGCCGTGTGTTCGCACGGAAACGGTTTACGCGGCGCGTGGCGTCGCTTAACGTACCGGCCGCGATGGTGCCGCGCCGATTTGAAGGGGCCGTAGTCTACTCCATCCCCCCACAGTGACGATCCTGCGGATCATCTGGGGTTTGAATGCGACTACGCGCCAGGTTCGTAGTGGTACCAACGCTTCGGTCCTTCATGCAAAGCAGTTCGGCACTACCGTTCGTGCTGAGTCAGTCGGAGCGCGGGAATCCGGGTCATGCTGAGTCAGTCGAAGCATGGGAATCCGGGTCATGCTGAGTCAGTCGAAGCATGGGAATCCGGGTCGTGCTGAGTCAGTCGAAGCATGGGAATCCGGGTCGTGCTGAGTCAGTTGAAAGCGCGGGGAATCCCCGTTCGTGCTGAGCCAGTCGAAGCACGGAAATTTCCCGTTCGTGCTGAGCTTGTCGAAGCACGGAGCGAACGGAGCCTCTCTCCTCAACCGTTTACGGGCAACGAGTTGCTACTGCGAACGCTCGATCGATACATCTTTCGTGAAGTGGCGGCCACCTGGCTCGCCGTCACATCCGTGCTGCTGATCATTCTGGTGTCCAATCAGCTCGCTCGCGTGTTGTCGCAGGCGGCAGCGAATGATTTTC
>CAZIXV010000075.1:0-14194 GCA_964543105.1 uncultured Steroidobacteraceae bacterium | reverse complement strand
ATCATAATACACACTGTAATCCAGGCCGCCCAGCACATCAAACTTACCCAGGAAACCTTTCCGGTTTGCCGTGGTCGTCATCATACCGCAACCATTCTCAAGGCCGGTTTCACTGTCTGTAATGCCGCTCACATAAATAGCGCCGCCTGCGCGGGAGCTGCATCGAAAAACTCATCGACGACATTGCCGCCGGCGCGCTCGACGGCCGCATGAAAGCGTTCATCGGGCGGCGTACTGCCGGCGATGAGCACGCGTGTCGTGTTATCGACGCGCGTACTGGCTGCCAGTGCATCACGCACCGCTGCCTCGGAGTTCGACGTCCAGTCACTTTCCAAGCTGCGCCATGCACGCATGACGGCGCTGCCGGGAAGGGCCCGCAGCGCAAGGCGCATTTCGGTGAGTTCAGTGAGCAATGCGGCGCGTGCGGCGAGGCGCGTTGCGCCGGCGTTGAGCTTGTCTTCGCTGGCACCGAGCAGTGCCGCCAGCTTGCGTACCGAATCGCATGTGTGCTGACGGCTCGTGTCGCGGGCGATGCGCGCCACATCGAAGATCAGCGAGCGCGGGCCGCTATGGACGCCGCGACGCTGCAATTCGCACACGTAGTAATACAGCCGTTGCGCCGTGTCGTTGCTGCGCGGAAAAACGATCGCATCCAGAAAGTCGAGCTCGCCTTGTAACCACTGTTCGAGCAGCGAGCGCGCCGCCGGTCCGAACGAGCTCTCGAGGTAGGGATCGGCACGCGGTGTCGGCTGCGGTATGCCGCTCAAGCGAACTGGCAGCGCGCCGGCCGCGACGATGAGTTCGACTGGAATGTCATCGCTCACATAGCCGATGACCCGTTGGCCGCTCGCTGCGGCTGTGCGCGCGACAGCAAGCGACGGATTCGATTGTTGCGTCGTAGCGCGATTCATCATGAGCCCAACCATGCAGGGAGCCACAGAGCGAAGCCTGGAATGGCGACGAGAATGGCGAGATGGACGAAATCGGATGCCAGGAAGGGCACCACGCCTTTGAAGATTTTCGCGAGCGGCACGTCTTTCGCGATGCCTTGAATCACGTACAGATTCATACCAATCGGCGGATGTACGAAGCCGATTTCCATCGTGCGCACGAGATAAATCCCAAACCAGATCGGCGAGATCCCAAGCTGCGTGATGATCGGTAACAGAATCGGCGTCGTGAGCAGCATCAGCGCGAGACCATCGAGGACGGACCCAAGCAACAAAAGCAGGATGGTGATCGCGATGATGGCGGTGAGTTGGCCGCCGCCCAGGTTGTCCATGAACGAGGCGACTTGTTCGGCAAGGCCGGTCAAGCTCATGAACACTGAGAACAGTAGAGCGCCGACGATGACGACGTAGATCATGCCGGTCGTGCGCAGCGTCTCGCGCAATGCCTCGCGCAACGCATGCCACGTGAAGCGCCTGCGGCGTATGCACAAAAGCAACCCGCCGACCGCGCCCATGGACGCCGCTTCCGTCGGTGTAAACCAGCCCAGCGCAATGCCGCCGATGACGAGCAGGACGAGAAACGCAAGATCGATGACGCGCAACAGCGAAGCGCGCCGCTCCGCCCAACTCGCACGTTCGGTCGGCGGTGCAAGTTGGGGCCGCCACGTGCAGACGATCACGATCGTGATCATGTACAGCAACGCCTGTGTCACGCCCGGAATGATCGCCGCCGTGAACAACGTGCCAATCGATTCTTCGGCAAGGATGCCGAAGACGATCAATGCGCCCGAGGGCGGAATCATTTGACCGAGTGTGCCGCCTGCGGCGATCGAGCCGGTAGCCAGCGCATCGGAATAGCCGCGTTTGCGCATTTCAGGCAGGCCGACGAGACCGATCGTTGCAGCCGTCGCAAGGCTCGAGCCGCTGATCGAGCCAAAGCCCGCGCAGCCGGCAATCGACGCAAGCGCAAGGCCGCCACGCTTGTGCCCGATCCAGCGTGCGGCCACTTCGAAGAAGTCGCGGCTGGCACCGGCCGCGAAGCAAAAGTGCGCCATCAGCAGGAACAGCGGTAGCACGCCGAGTTCGTACTTCAAGACGGTTTCGAAGAGCACGATGCCCGACTTGATCACGGCGGGCTCGAGGCCGATGAGTAGCGCCGTGCCGACGAGGCCCACGATGCCCATCGCGACGCCGATGGGTACGCCGAGCGTGAGGAGGATGAGTAGTGCGGTAACGCCAAGAATGCCGTTCACTTGTTGCGTCCTTGGGCGACGCGTCGCACGGCTTGATAGGCAAAGGTGACCGCAACTGCAGCCGTCATCACGACGACGATGATGCGCAGCGGGCGATAGGGAATATGCAGCAGTTCGCTATGTTCGAATTCGTTCCACGCCTCGAGCGTCAGCCAAGCAGCGGAGAAGGCAAGCACTGCAAAGAACGCGGCCGAGAGCAGCGATGTAAAGCGATGCATCCAGCGTTGTCCGCGTGGTGAGAGCCGATCCGTCAAGAGATGCACGGTCGCATGAGCGCGCACCAAGGTTGCCGAAAGCATGGACGCCGATGCGGCCACCAGAATCGCCGCTTGAATGATCTCGAGCGCGCCCAACAGCGGCATGCCGAATTGGCGGCCGAGCACCGCAACCGCCTCGACCGTCATGGCGATCATCAAGCCGGCGGCGCCGATATAGAACAGCACGCCATAACGCTGCTTGTCTTGCGGTTCTGTTGAATCTGGATTCAGCTCAGCCACGCGTCATCTCCCCTGCGAATCACTGTGAGCGGCGCGAGCTCTGCATCGCGCGTTATTTTTTCGATGTAACCGACGACGCGATCGGCGACTGCGCCTCGTGCGAGCGTCGGGCGCCCGGGCGGTTCGACATACACGGGCGTGAAGCCAATTTCCACGCGCCCATCGGCATGCCAGCGTGCGCGTCCCAACATGGCGTTGACCGCCTCGGGATGAAACGGCGCAAGCGGGTAGGCCGGATCGGGTTCGAAGCCAAACAGTTCACGGCGTTTGCGCGCCCAGGCAGCGCGCTCCGGATGTGATTGGCTGGGACTCAAAGCGCGCGTCACGACGCAACCATTGCCCAAGCCGTGGAAGATCGGCTTGTCGCGATAGATTTCGATGCCGCGCACGATGTGCGCGTGGTGGCCGAGCACGATGTCGCAACCCGCATCGATCGCAGCATGTGCAAGCGGCCGTTCATAAGGTGCGAGTTTCACCGGCGTATGCACGATGCCTTTGTGCAATGCGACGATCACAAATTCAGCATGCGACCGAGCATTGGTGATCGCCGCCTGCATGGCCGCGACGGAAGCAGGATTGGGGTGTTCCAAGCGCGCAGAAGGCGCAATCGGGGCGCCATCGGCGGTTTCCACACGCACATACGCGCAGCCCGGCCGATCAGCCCCCGCCCAGGAATTCTCCGGACCGACACAGTTGAAACTGAGCAACGCGATCCGGCGGCTGTGGACCTCGAGATATGCAGGCGCACTCGCTTCCGCGAGATTGCCGCCGGCGCCCGTGAACTGCAGACCCAATCGCTGCAACTCATCGCGCGTGTCGGCGATGCCGATCCCGCCGAGATCGGAGATGTGATTTCCAGCAAGCGATACTGCGGTGAAACCCGCGCGCGGGAGCGCGGCGAGATGCGCAGGATCGGCACCCGGCGCGGGAACATCCCCTTTGAGTTCCACGCCGCGTTTGCTATGTGGGACTTCGAGATGTCCAATGGCAATGGATGAATCGCGCAATGCGTCTGCAATGCCGCTCAGCCAATGATCGGGATCGGGTTCATCCAGCACCAGGTCGCCAGCGAACACCATGTCGATGAGCGGTTCGTGGTAGGTCATTCTGTAGAGGTGTGGTGGCGTGCGAACGCCGGTTGATTGTCGATGAAAAAGTTGAACATACTGCGCGCGCGTTTACACGCGCGTTTTATCCCTTCATAGCGATGCGCAAGAGAACTATGTCGAAACGTGCCAAGGTCTCGACGCGAAGCGAGGTGCCCTCGGTACACGAGACGAGCGAGTGGATTCGCGAGCGGATCCGCCGCGGTCGCTTCGTGCCGGGTCAGCGGCTCGTCGAGGCCGATATCGTTCGCGAGGTGGGGACCAGCCGCAGCCGCGTCCGTGAAGCCTTGCAACGGCTGTCGACCGAAGGACTCGTGACGATCGAGGAATTCCGCGGCGCTTCCGTGAAAACCTTCAGCCGCGATGAAGTGCGGCAGATTTATCGTGCCCGCATGGTGCTGGAGGGCTTGGCGGCAGGGGAGTTTGCAGCGGCCGATGCGCCGCAACTGAAGGCGCGGCTGGCGAAAGTTCAAGAAGAGTTGGACGCGATCGAGCACACGGGAGATCACGAGCGCTTTGCGCGGCTGAACGATGAATGGCATCGACTCATCATCGAGGGGTCGGGCAACGACTACGTGCGTCGCTTCGTCGATCGCTTGCGTGTTCCGGTCTACCGGCTGCTGTTTTCGACCTTCTACAACGCCCGCCGCATCGACAAAGCCAACGCCGGGCATCAAAAAATCACGGCGGCGATCCTCAAGGGCAAAGCCAAAGATGCCGAGCGCTACATGCGCGACCACATCGCAGAAGGCCTCGAGGCGATTGCCGACCTCGAAGCGGAATTCGAGTAGCGAGTCTGCAGTCGAGGCGCTGGCGCTGCACACCCGGTCTACCACTTCTTTGCTACGACGAACGACACCATTCGCCCAAGCGGCGAGACGTTTTCGTTATCCCACGAGCGCACGCCGTTGAGCACCACCGGAGGCTCTTCGTCGAAAAGATCCTGCGCGTTGAGCGATAGGCTCAAGCCATCGAGCATCCCCGTGGAAAATTCGTAGCTGAGCGATGCATCCACCGTGTGGTAGCTGTCGACGCCGACGTACGGTGTCACCGCCGTATTGAGATAGCTGTCGACGTAATTGACGTACGCGTGGGCAGCAAAACCGCCGAGGCGCCAGCCGAGACTTGCACGTGCACGCAAGTCGACCGGGTTGCGGAAGGTGTCCAACACATCGACGAAAGGCAGACCGGGGGCGGTCGAGCGCGTCAGCTCCAGGATCTTCGCGACGTTCAAACCTGCGTACCAATTGCCGTAAGCCGTATCGAAGCGATACGACAGATCCAGATCGATGCCTTCCTGCACCGTCGTGCCGACGTTCGCACGCCGCCCGTCGATGACCGCCGTGATGTTGGCGACCGCCTCAACGGGGCTTTGCAGATCCGGGCTCGACAACAGCGCCTGGACGGCCGCATCGAAGGCAGCTGTCGCGGCGGCATCGCTTGCCGGCGGTCGGCGCATGATGAACGGCGCGTACACGGATTCGTTCGTCAGCGCGGTGTTCGGCACCACATCAACGCGGCTGGAATAGTCCACCTTGTAATAGGTCGCCGAAGCATTCAGTCCATAGAGCACGCCGTCGGGACGCCAGTCGAAGCCGGCAGACCAGGTTTCCGCCTCTTCGGGACGCAGGCTTGCGCGTCCGCCATTGTGATAGATGCCGCGTGTCGAACCGCCTGCCGCTGCAGGATCAGTGAGGGTCATGATGAAAACGTTGTGCAATTGCTCGCTGGTGTCGACGAGCGAGGGCGCACGGAATGAGGTGCCGTAAGTGGCGCGCAGTGTGAGCGTCGAGAGCGGTTGATAAATCAAACCGATCTTCGGATCGGTCGTCTCGCCGAAGTCAGAATATTTCTCGTGACGCACCGCGAGCGACAAGCTAAGCCGGTCGAGACCCGTCATGGCGTTGGCATTGCCTACGATGGGCACGAACATCTCGGCAAATAGCGAGGTGTTGTGGCGTCGGTTCTCGATGCCCTTCGTGACGGCGGCGCCGGTAGGATCGACATTGGTTGCGTTCAAGGTCTGCTGGAATTCGCTGTCGTGACGTTCGGCACCTGCCGCCACCCGAATCTCTCCACCGGGTAAAGACAGGATCGGCCCGTCCGCCTTGACGGCGAAATCGCGCGTCTTGCTCGTCCCATAGGTATCGCGAGTTGCGATGATGATGTCGACCAGCCCCGGGTTATTCGCGACATTGAACGAACCATCGCCGAACGGATTGAAGGCGGTGGCAGGGTCGGTGCTGTTCAGGGCGGCTGTCAGGGCGGCGCCATTGGTGATTGCGCCGCGGCGTTGGAAGCCGCGATTCGCACTGACATTGCCGTAGGCTTCGATTTGCCAGTCGCCCGCATCGAACGTCACGCCAAGCGCGTTCTGTTGGGCATTCTCATAGCCGGACAGACGCGGATCGGGATCTTCGCCCAAGAAGCGATATTCGACGGTGACGAACGCAGGATTGCCCAACGCAGCCGGCGCAACGAAATACGGATTCGTATTCGGTACTCGCAACATGCCTGAGGCCGGCGCCACGCGTTCATCGAAATCGCGGGTCGAATACCAGCCTTGATACCAGGCGGTGAAATTGCCGAATTCCTGGCGTGCATCGAGAAAGAACGTATCGCGTTCCTGGTTCGGTAACAGATCGGCGAAGGTACCGTCGTCGAATCGATTCGGTTCGCCCGCGATCAGGGAGGCAGGCGCAAGACCGGTGCCATCACCGCTCGGGAGCGGATAGCGCACGCCGCCGGCGCCGACGATGTTGCCTGGTGTCGCCAGCATCGAACGTGCATCGGAGCCACCGCGGGCGCGACGATCGGCAGAGGTGTAATCGCGCTCGGCGCCTGAGAGGCTGTCGCGCTCGTGATGTTCATATGCAGCGAACACACTGCCGCTGCCCCAGGTAAAGCCAAAGTTTTGGCTTGCGATCTTTTGGTTCGTGCCGTCGGCTACGCCATAGCGAAGCGTGGTTTCTGCACCGCTGAAATCCTTGCGCGTGATGACGTTCACGACGCCGGCAACCGCGTCCGAACCGTAAATGGCGGAGGCGCCATCCACGACGACTTCCATGCGTTCGATGGCGGCGGCCGGAATGACGTTCGGATCATAGAGCGATTTAATGACGCCGGCGGGAGCGAGGCGTCGACCGTTGATCAATAGCAGAGTGGCTTCATTGCCGATGCCGCGCAGATTGATGCCCGATACGCGCGTCGCATTTGCCGCCGCGTCTTGCGAGCCGCTCAAGCGGCTTTCATCGGCGCCTAAATTGATGACTTGGGGCAGCGCGCGTGCGAAGTCGCTGCTGGTTGCCAAACCGGTGGCCGCCATGTCTTCGCGACCCAGCGAGATGACCGGTGAACCCGGTGTAGTGACACCGCGAATACTGGTGCCCGTCACGACGATTTCTTCGACGGCAGGTGCGGGCGCACTTTCTTGAGCGAATGCCGCTGGCATCAGCGATATCAACGTGATTGCACCGAGGCTGGTAGCAGTTGGAATCTTCATCTTGCAGGTCTCTCCGACACTAGAGACAGGTCGCTTGTGGAGCAGCGAATCGCCGTAATGGCAATTTGTTACGCGTTCTGCCAATCTAGAAATTGCCGACACTATTGTCAACAATTTAGAAGACGTGACATTGCGGCGTGAGTGACGCTCGCATTGGCGCATTCAGGGAGAACCATCCATTGCATCTCGGGGATGACATGAGCGCGCGGATCGACGGTTGGCTGCGGCGATTCGGTAAGTCAGTTCGGCGGATGGTCAAAGGGTGGTGCGCATTCGCCGTCTGCATCTTCTGCTGTATCGGCGTGGCATCTCAGGCAGAGGTGGTTCGTCTAGAGATCAAACAGGTGTCCCCGGCATTCGGTGGACGTGCGTTTGACGCGGGCGCCTACGAACGCATTGATGCTGTCGCACATTTCCGCATCGATCCAAAGCATGTGTTGAATGCAGGCATCGTGCACTTGCGTGATGCCGAGCGCGAAGGCGACGGTCGAGTGGCGTTCGACGCTGACGTCGTGATCTATCGACCGGTGTCGTTCGAGCGAGCATCCGGGGTGCTGATTTATGAGCCGGTCAATCGTGGCGCGAGCTTGCTCCTCAGCACGTTCAACAACGCGAGCCGCGGGCGCGATCCGAACACGTCGGAGGCGGCCGGTGACGGCTGGCTGATGAATCGCGGCCATATGCTCGTGATCGGCGGCTGGCAAATGGAGTATCCGCTCGATGCCGGTTCGGCGATGAGCGTGGCGCTCGGCAGTCGGTTGCCGCCCGCTCAAGTCTCCAAGGCGCTCAGCGCGCGATTACCCGTCGTCCCCGGCAAGACCGGGTTGACCCGTGAACAGTTCATGGATGTCGGAGCGGGCAACACATTCATTGGATATCTGACGTACCCGGCGGCCGATGTGAACGCCGCTGCGACATTGAACGTTCGCGAGAAAGATGAAGATCCGCGCACGACGCCCGAAGGTTTGCAGTGGCGCTATCTCGATCCTTGGCGGATCGAGGTGACGAAGCCGGCGCGAGCGACGCCGACGCCGGGTGCAATTTACGAGTTCATTTACACGGCGAAAGATCCGATCGTGTATGGGCTAGGTCTGGCAAGCATGCGCGATCTCACGTCGTTCTTGCGCTACGACCGCAGCAGCCAAAATCCACTTGCTGAGAACGGCCAAAGCCGTGTTCGCAAGACGATCGGTTATGGTGCTTCGCAAACGGGTCGAACGATCAAAGAGCTGTTGTACGAATTCAATGAAGACGAGCGTGGTCGCATCGTGTTCGACGGCTTGCACATCAATATCTCGGGAGCAGGTAAGAACGCCGTCAATTCGGCATTCGCGCGGCCGGGACAAAAAGATGCGCAACACGGCCCCTCGCGTTTGCGCGGCGATGAATTTCCGTTCACGTATCCCGTGATGTTCGATCCGGTGAGTCGCCGCACCGATGGCGTGCTTGCACGGTGCAGCGGGACGAATACGTGTCCTAAGGTCATCCATGTCGATTCCGAGAACGAACTTTGGCATGGTGGTGCACTGACATTCGTCGATGGCGCCGGCCGTGACGTCACGTTGCCCGACAACGTGCGCGCCTATGTATTCGCGGCCACCGAACACAGTGCGGCGTCCCAAACCGCACCGCCGTTGTGTCAGGTGCAGACCTCGGCAGCCATCGACTGGCGGCCGCTCAATCGCGCCTTGTTCGTCGCATTGGAGCAGTGGCTGGACGGGCGCGCACCGCCTGCGAGTCGGTATCCGCGAGTCGATAATCGAACGCTGGTGGCGCCCGATCGAGCGAGCGTCGGCTTTCCAGCGATTCCAGGCATCGCATACACCGGCGCGGTCGATGCACGCTACCTGTTGGATTTCAGTGTGGAGCCACCTGCAGCGTTGACGCCGTATCCATTGCTCGCGCCGCGCGTAGATCAGGATGGGAACATGGTCGCCGGCATTCGTCATCCCTATGTGAGTGCACCATTGGCAACGCACACCGGATGGAATTTGCGGCGTGAAGGTTTCGGCTCGGGCGAACTGTGCGTGGCTTCGGGCATGCGCATTCCATTCGCCCGCACACGCGCCGAGCGCGAAGCGGCCGGTGATCCCCGGTTGTCGATCGAGGAGCGCTATCGCAGCGCGCGCGAGTACGAAGCAGCGGTGAAGCGTGCGGCGGATCGGCTCGTCAAGACGCGCTTGCTGCTGACCGAAGATGCCGCCGCCATCGTCAGTCAAGCTGCCGAACGGTATCGTGCGGCGCTAAGCTCAGGTGCTACGCACGAAGCAAAACAATGACGAGATCAGGAGTGGGACCCATGAAGACATCGATGCTTGCAGGTCTGGTTTGTCTTGCTTTGGCCGTGCCGACACTGGCTCAGGAGACGCAACCGGCGCGTCCCAGGGCCAGTTTGGCGGTCCCGCCGGATGCGCCGCCGCCCAAGGACAATCCGCCCGGACCGTATGACGTGGTCGTGGAAGCCGATCCGAGTTTGCCGACGCACACGATCTATCGGCCGAGTGATCTCACGCAATTCGGCGGTGAGCGTGCATTGCCGATCGTCAGTTGGGGCAATGGCGCGTGCGCGAACACTGGCACGCTGTTTCAGGTGTTCTTGAAACAGGTGGCGTCGCACGGTTATCTCGCGATTTCCATCGGCCCGAAGGATGCGCCGCTGCCTGCGTTTGCACGAGGTGCGAACGGGCAAGCGCCGCAGCGCAATGAGACCGCACGAGCGCCGTTGCCGCAGAGTCGCGATGAACAACTCATTCATGCAATCGACTGGGCGCTCAAAGAAAACGCGCGTGCGGGCAGCGCGTATTACCAGCGGCTGGACCCTGAAAGAATTGCGGTGATGGGGCAATCGTGCGGCGGTCTGCAAACGATCGCCGTGTCGAGCGATCCGCGCATCAAAACCAGCGTCATCTGGAATAGCGGCACATTCGCAGAGGGCGGGGACTCGATGGCGATGAGTCTCAGCAAGGCACGAAAATCCGATCTTGCGAAATTGCATGCGCCGGTCGCTTATTTCGTCGGCGGTCCAACCGACATTGCCTATCCGCAGGCGGAGGACGATTTCAAACGCATCAGGGTCCCGGTGTTCAAAGGGAATCTTAATGTCGGCCACGGCGGCACGTTCCGTCATCCTGGCGCCGGTTGGTACGGCGAGGTGGGTGTGGCGTGGCTTGATTGGCAATTGAAAGGTGACAGCGCGGCAGCGAAGTATTTCGTCGGCGAGGATTGCGTGCTGTGTACCCATCCGCACTGGCAGGTCGAGAAGAAGGGCATCGAATAACTGCAGTTTCGCCGCACTAGACGCGAATCAGGAGGATTGATGAAAAGCTCCATACGAGCGGTGCTATGGACCGCATCGGTGCTGGTACTGTCGACGCAGGCCGTTGCGAGTGAGTGCAACGAAGCTTGCTTACGAGCGCAGGCTGAACGCTACGTCGAAGCGCTCGTGAACCGCGAGCCGGAGGCGATCAAAGTCACGGACAGATTGCGTTACACCGAAAATGGCGCGGAGAAGGTCCTTGGCGAGGGGCTGTGGCAAGCGGCGAGCAGTTTGGGCAGCGATCGATACATCGTGAGCGATGCGAGTACGCAGCAGACGATGTTCATCGGTATCGTCAATGAGGGTGATGCGCCTGCACTCGCAACGATTCGCTTGCAGATCGATGGCGATGCCATCGCGCAGATCGAACACGTCGTGGCCCGCAAAGGCAGTCATGCCTTGTTCGCGCCCGAAGCATTCAAGCAGCCCCACCCGTCGCTGACCACGCAAGTAGAGCAGCGCCAGCCGCGTGAGAAGCTCATCGCCATTGCCGAGACGTACTTTGAAGGTCTCGAGCAGCACTCGAGCAAAGTCATTCAGTCGAGTACGTCATGTCAGCGCATCGAGAACGGTGTGCAGACGACGGGTGTGGCGGGGCGCACCTCGAAACATTGCGCTGAAAGCGCCGATGTTCTGACGTACATCAAATCGGTCGACGACCGACGTTACCCGATCGTCGATGTGGCACACGGCGTCGTGGTGTCGACGGTGCTGTTCGACATCGAAGGCGAGAGGAACGAAGCAAATGCAGCGCGCATCTCCAATGATCCTGCGATCGTGGCGCGCCTGCGTCAGCCGCGCACCTTGCTGCTGACCGAATGGTTCAAGATCGATGACGGCAAAATTCAATACATCGAAGCCGTCATGCAGAATTTGCCGCGCGGATCGAAATCCGGTTGGGAGCACGCGGCAGCGCGTTGAGCGCGAATCGGTGAGAAGGCATCGGTACGAGATTCCCGACACCCGCGGCGGGTAATTCCGAAACGATATCCGCGCGCATTACGTGCACCATGGGCGTACAACAACGCTGGAGGAAATTCGATGCGCAAAAGCGCTGCTGTCATGGTCGCAGTGCGCGATCTCGATTCGACGTCCGGGCCCTTGATCCGCAAGGCCGCGCAAATCGCGACCGCGCTCGGTACGAGCGTTCATTTGCTGAATGTCATTCCGATTCCTTATGCACCTGTGACATCCGGCGGCGCGAAGATCCGCGAAGCAGTGCGCGAGCAGGTCGCGGACAGCGAACGCAAGCTGCAAAAGCTGGCAGGCGGTGCGGCGTTGCGCGGCCTGCAAGTGCAAGCAACGTCAGTGTGGGATTTCCCCGCATCCGATGCGATCGTGCGCGGCGTGCTGGAGCACAAGCCGGCAATGCTCGTGATTCAATCCGAACCCCACAGCCGCCTTGCGCGCACGCTGTTGACCAATACGGATTGGAGTTTGATCCGACATTGCCCATGCCCCGTATGGGTGAGTAAACGACCGCGGCTGTCGCTGAAGAAGGTGCTCGCCGCCGTCGATCCATTTCACAAGCATGCGAAGCCGAGCGCGCTCGACGATATCGTCTTGAAGCACGCACTGAGGCTGGTCGATGACGAACCCGAGCGCGTGCTCGCGGCGCACGCTTTCATCGTTCCCGCACAACTGGGTCGAGCGGGCGCAGATGACGCATTCTGGGTGCCGATGAGCCTGAAAGAAGCCGAACGCCATGCGAGCAGCGGACGTGAGCGGCTAGCGAAACTCGCCGCCAAGCATGACATTCCGCCCGCCAATCAACTCGTCGCGCTCGGCGATCCCATCCAGCAATTGCCGCAACTCGCGACCGAGTACAAAGCAGGCGTCGTCGTGATGGGTGCAGTGTCGCGCAGCGGGCTCAAACGCATCTTCATCGGCAACACCGCCGAACGCATCATCGACTCGTTGAACACCGATCTGCTCGTGGTCAAGCCGCGCGATTTCAAAACACCGGTGAGTCGCAAGCCCGCGAAAGTACGCGCGCTCGCATGGCCGCCGGTTTGAACGGTTGGCAGTTGGGGGGCAGATGAGTCGGGGTGGCCATGTGGGTGTGCAGTCCGTGTAATCGTGTAGCAGACCGGCTCACAGTTTCACGTTCACACACATACAACTCACGGCGCGCCCCTTCCGACCGTCAACCGTCAACGGTCAACAGTCAACTGCGATGGCAGTCGCAGCCGGACCGCTGCGCCTCCTAGCGATGAGCGCTCGATCTCGAGCTCCCCTTCGTATAACGCGACGAGATCATGAACGATGGCGAGTCCGAGGCCTTGGCCTTCGATGCTTTCATCGAAACGGCGCCCGCGTTCGCGCGCGGTTTCGGCCTGGGCGCGCGTCATTCCAGGCCCGTCATCTTCGATATCGACGATGATCTGATCGTCCGCACGCGCTGCGCTGATGCGGACGCGGCTGCGCGCCCATTTACAAGCGTTATCGAGCAGATTGCCGAGGATTTCTTCGAGGTCTTCTCGATCTCCACCAAAACGCAACTCTGCAGGGACAGCAACTTCGATCGTCAAGCCACGCACGGCATGGAGTTTATGCATGCCGCCTGCGAGCGCGTCCGCCACCGATTTCACATCGGTGATGACGCCTTGCAAGGGTCCTGTGCTTGCGGCACGCGCCAGCTGCCACTCGATCGTGCGTTGAATCGCGCGGACGTGCCGCAAGCGCTCGTCGCCGTCGTCATCGAATGAGGTGCGTAAGAGCGCAAGTGGTGTCTTGAGTGAATGTGCCAAGTCGGCGGCGTTGGTGCGAGCGCGTTCGACGAGCCGGCGATCCTGTTCGATGAGCGTATTGATTTGCGACACGAGCGTGTCGATCTCGTGCAGACCGACCGCATCGAGCGAGTGCTTGCGGCCGGTGCGTACCTGCTCGATGTCATCGCCTACTCGTCGCAGGGGGCGCAAACCGATCGTCACCTGCGCGACGATGGCGATCACGAGGCCCGCCGCCAAAGCAAGCAGCGACGCCCACAGCAAGCGATCGAAACTGCGAACTTCGGCGCGCAGAGCGCTGAGGTCCCCAGCGATCGCAAACGTGACTGGCATCGCCGTCCCCGGCATGGCCACGGTCTGTTCGGCAATGCGCAAATCATGCCCGAGGCCATCTCGCATCGTGCGCAAGCGTGGCGCGCCACTGATGGGAGCAGGCTGTGGACTCAGCGGCAAATCCCAAACCGAGCGCGAGTGCAAGCGCTGCTCGCCGTGCCAGATGAGCCAATACCAGCCCGAGTAAATGCGTTGAAAGCGTGGGTCGTTGAGTGCACGCGTGACGGTCACCGAACCCTCGGGCGTGCTTTCCGTCGAGCCGATGAGCTGCAGCAACGTGCCCGTCAAGCGCTCATCGAAATTGTCGTTCACCACTTCGCGGAATACATAGGCCAGTGCCAAGCCGCCGCTGGGCACGGCAATCAGAATCCACACCAGGGACGTAACGATCAATCGGCGTCGCAGGGAGCCTGTGGGTCGCGGTCGCTGCATGCTGTCGTTAGCTGTCGCTGTGCGCATCATCCGCCAGGAGGAAGCCGCGACCGCGGACAGTCGTGATGAGGTTGGC
>CAZIXV010000074.1:9357-14255 GCA_964543105.1 uncultured Steroidobacteraceae bacterium | reverse complement strand
ATCGATGGCGACCACTTTGTACGCATTTCCTTCCACGATGAGGTCCATCACTTCCAGTTCGCGCGGGGTGAGCGTTTCGGCGCGGCGGCGCAGGTCGGCGTGCTTTTCGATGGCGGCGCGATTCTCCGCATCCTGCTTCAAGGCGCTGTTGATGCGATCGAGCAAATCCTGATCGCGAAATGGCTTGGTCAGAAAATCGAAAGCACCGTCCTTCATCGCTTGCACGGCCATGGGAATATCGCCGTGACCGGTGATGAAAATGACGGGAAGGATGGCACCGGATTTGTTCAGCGCTTGCTGTACTTCGAGGCCGCTCATCTGCGGCATACGAATATCGAGCACCAGGCAGCCGTGTAGATTCGCGTCGTACTCATCGAGAAACTCAGTCGGCCCGGCGAAGGTGACGGCGGTGTAGCCGACGGTGCGAAGCAGCAGCGCGATCGCCTGGCGCATGCTGTCGTCGTCATCGACAACGTAAATGGTGGGGCTTTGGGCTTTCTTCGTCTTGTGTGGGTCGCTCATGGGCTCTATTTGTTCATGCGGCAGGCAGGCGAAACCAGAAACGGGCGCCGCCATCTTTTATGTTTTCGAATCCGATCGTGCCTTCGTGAGCTTCCACTATCGCACGCGCCGAGGCGAGTCCCAAACCGGTGCCTTCCGGCTTGGTGGTGAAGAACGGATGAAAAATTTGCGCCTTTTGTTCTTCCGCAATGCCCGGGCCCGAATCGATGACCGCGATCTCGATGCCGTAACGATCGCCATGCACCTCGATCGTGACGACGCGCTCGCGCGCCTCGGGTGTGTTCGTGGCGTCCAAGGCGTTTTGCGCCAACGTAAACAAGACGTGCTGAATCCGCAGGCGGTCGATCGCGACCTTCGCGAGCGGTACTTCGATATGGACGACGAGCTTGATGCCGGCTTCGATGGCGAGCAATTCGAGTGCGGGCGTCAGCTCGCGCACCACATCTTCGATCGACGCTGGCGTTCTGACGATGTTGTCGCGTTGAAAGATGCGGCGCATGCGGCGAATGCCTTCCGCCGCGGCGAGCGCTTCTTTGCTGATGAATTGAAACACCTCGCGCGCGCTTTCGAGCGTGGCATCCGGGCGGCTCAGCAATCGCTCTCCCGCCTGCGCGAACGTCGTGATGGCGCCGAGCGGTTGATTGAGCTCGTGCGCAATGCCGCTCGCCATTTCTTCGAGCGCAGAGCAGCGCGAAATCGCCATCAGCTGATCCAGCAGCTGGGGCCGTGGCGCGGGCTCGCCGGAGGCAGGGGTCTCGGCTGAATTCATGGTGTTATTCGTCAATTCGTCCACATTGAAACCTTCGCAGGTGGCACTCGAGACGAATGCCATTACCCGCAGAAATGCGGGCGGGTGCCCAAAGTATCCGAATCGCGTTGCCATATGCACTTGCGATAACCCCGCAGGCGTATGTGCAACTTCCTTAGAGACGGACCCTTCCCGCGGTGATCGCATCGATCCCCCGCGTGATTTCTGTGCTTTATGCGGTCTCGTGTGCGCTGTTTGCACACAGTCATCGTGCTAACCTCTGGCCCGGCTGCCGCGGCGATCGACCGTCGGCCCTTAGGCGACGCGATGGACGAATTTGCCGAGATTACGCAGCATCTTCTGCGCTTTTCACCAGACGCCTTGATCGTCATCGACGCTCGCGGGGTGATTCGCTTTGCGAATGACACGGTGACCGAGATGTTCGGCTACCCCCGAGAGCAACTGTTGGGCAAGCCGCTCGATGTGCTCGTCCCCGAGCGGTTGCGTGCCCGCCATGGCGATCATCTGGCGGCATTCATGCGCGCGCCCAGCAGTCGTGAAATGGGCGCGCGTTCGGCAGATTTATACGCGCGCCGTCTCGATGGTTCGGAATTCTCAGCAGGCATCCGCCTCGCGCCGTTTCATATCAAAGACAAGTTGTTCGTCGCCGCAGCGATTCGCGATAACAGTGAACGTCAGCGTATCAATGAAGAACTCGTTCAGGCCCGCATCGACGCCGACCAAGCGAATCGTGCCAAGAGCCGCTTTCTCGCCACCGCCAGCCACGATCTACGCCAGCCGCTGCAAACCATTCGGCTGTTGAATGCAGCGATGCTGCGGCTCGCGACGGATTCGGAGATCGCCGAACTGCTCAAGCATCAACGTCAGGCGATCGAAACGACGACGCGACTATTGAATGCGCTGCTCGATATCAGCCGCTTGGAATCCGGCGCGATCACTCCGCAGATGTCTCGCATGTTTTTGCCGGAGATGTTCGACGAGCTGCGCTCGGAATTCGAGTCGCTGGCCCGCACGCGTGGTTTGACGTTGTCGATGCAGGCGGCGCGCGTCACGCTGCTCACCGATCGCGTGCTGTTCTCGCAACTCATGCAGAACCTGGTCGGCAATGCGATCAAGTACACCGACGAGGGCGGGGTCACGATCGATTGCTCGCTCGAGAGCGACAGGCTCGTTATCGCCGTACGCGATACGGGCATCGGTATCCCGCCGGATAAGCTCGAACGCATTTTCGATGAGTACTATCAGGTCGACACGCATGGCGCCAAGCGGCTCGGCGTGGGTCTGGGGCTTGCGATCGTCAAAGAAGTCGCGCGCTTGCTGAACTTTCGCATCGAGATCGACTCGGTCGTGGGCCGCAGCACTGAAGTATTCATCACGGTTCCAGCGCAAGCGCTCGCCGAAACCGAGGTGCCCGCATCAAGCACCATCACGCCCAACGGCGAGGTCGCGACCTCGAACAAGACGCGAGTCTTGCTGGTTGAAGACAACGAAGGGGTCCGCAAGGCGACCGAATTGTTCTTGAAGCTCGAAGGTTTGGATGTCCGCAGTGCAGGCTCGTTTGCGGCAGCGAATGAGATGATCGACACACTGACCGCGGACGAAGTCATCATTGCCGACTATCACTTGGACGGCGCGCACACGGGTCTTGAAGTATTGCAGCGCGCCCGTACACGGCACGCGCGCGAGGTGCCCGGTGTGATTTTAAGCGGGGATTTGCCGTCGCTCGTGCGTTCGGTGTCCACCCCCATCGCCGTGACGAAGTTTCTCAGCAAGCCCGTCGACACTGATGCGCTCTTGCTCGCCATCAAGGAACTGAGCAGTGCCGCGCTCGAGCGCGGCGCTCAAGCAGCCAAATCCCGAACCGCCGCGAGCTGAGCGCACGCACTCGCGAGCGATGGAACCGCGGGCTGCATACGCGATTCCCACATGCAAATGCCCTCACCACAAGTCCTATAGTCACACCGTTCATGAGCACCATCACAATTCGAACAATGCTGCTTGGCTTGAGTTGCGCGCTGTCGCTGGCGGGTACTCCAGCGAATGCAGCAGCCGAGCGCGCAGAAGAGTTGACGTTCCAGGCACTCGATCTCGAAGGCAACTTGCGGCGCGGTGTCGCGTTGTATCGAGAACACTGTGCGGACTGCCATGGCAGCGACGCGTATGGCGATGCGCAGCGCGACATCCCGGGGTTGGCGGCACAACGTCGCGCCTACATCGTCAAGCAGCTCGCTGATTTCATCGAGGGGGATCGAATCGCTCTACAGATGCACAAAGTCGTGACGCGCGATGCCATCGCCGATCCGCAATCGTGGGCGGATCTTGCGCTGTACCTCAACAACTTGCCCCCACCGCCGACGGCGCAGAAGGGCGACGGCAGGCATCTGTCGCTCGGTGAAGCGTCATACGAGCAATTTTGCTTCAGCTGCCACGAAGCTGATGGACGGGGCGATGACGATGGCTTCGTTCCCTCGGTGCGCAATCAGCACTACCGTTATTTATTGAAAGAGATGCGCAATCTCGCCAGAGGACATCGTTTCAATGTCGAGTCCGAACTTTCGCGCTTTCTCGACAGCATGCAGGCCGAGGAGGTGGAAGGTTTGGCCGATTACATGTCGCGCATGAGCGGTCCGGTACGCGATCGCACGCGGCTCAACGACGACGGCACGGTGAGTGACTAATGAATGACATCCGCAACATTCTCGTCATTGTCGATCCGACGGCGAGCGAACATCCAGCGATAGAGAAAGCCGCGCAACTGGCGCAACAGTCAGGGGCACGCATCGAGTTGTACGCGTGCGATACCAAGGAATCGCGCGCGCTGCGTTACGCGAAGCATCTTGAACGCGGCGGCAGCGCCGAGTTCGTCGTTCACATCCGCGCCTTCGTCGATGCGCTGGCCACCGAGCTGCGAGAGCGCGGGCTCGAAGTCGACGTGACAACAGAAAGCGGCGATCCGCTGTACGAGAAACTGCTTGAGCGCACTCAGACGACGAGCGCTGATCTGGTCGTGAAGGACACGCATCATCATTCGATCGCCAAGCGCACGTTCATCACCAATACGGATTGGCATCTGATCCGCGGCTGTCCCGTGCCATTGCTGCTCGTCAAGCCGCAGCCGTGGTCGGCGGCGCCGAAGCTGCTTGCCGCAGTCGATCCTGGGCATGTGAATGACAAACCGGTCGCGCTCGATCGGCGCATCCTCGACTGGGCGGCCTTGCTGCAGCGTCGTCTCGAGGGCGACTTGCATGTCGTTCACGCCTATATGCCGGCGGTCTTGGTTGCGGAGTCGGCCGGTGGCATGCCTGCGATGACGACCGCGCTGACACCGCAAATGATGGAAGACGATCGCAAGCGCAAATTTGCGAGCGTTCAAGAACTCGTCGCGCCCTATGGTATCCCCGACGAAAAGGTGTCCGTGCAACTCGGCACCGCATCCGATGTATTGCCGACGTTTGCGCACGACATGGGTGTCGATGTCGTGGTCATGGGCGCGATCTCGCGCAGCGGTCTGAAACGAATTTTCATCGGCAGCACCGCAGAGCGCGTGCTCGAACACCTGCCTTGCGATGTGTGCATCGTCAAGGCGGCTGATTTTGTTGGAAGCGGA
>CAZIXV010000074.1:0-9257 GCA_964543105.1 uncultured Steroidobacteraceae bacterium | reverse complement strand
AACCGCTGCGCTGCGGACAGCTACTCAAAAAAAGGGGAAGCGAATGAACGACAAACCATCCACCATCATGGTCGCGGTCGCGACGCTCGAACGTACCGCGCATCCGTTGTTGAAAAAGGCGGCAGCCATCGCGCGGCAGCGCGGTGCGGCGCTGCATGTCGTTCATGTGATCGCCCAGCGCTTTGGTCCGCCGGTGATTGGGCAACCCGGCGCCGACGCGGGCGGCACTTTCAAGGAAGCGCGCGCCGACAGCGAGCGTCGTCTTGCGCAGTTGGTGAAGATTCCGAAGCTACGCAATCTCGACGTGCAAACGACGGTGGTGTGGGATTACCCCGCCTCAGATGCCATCGTGCGTCAGGTGCTGACGCATCGTCCTGCCTTGCTCGTCATCGAGTCGCAACGACAAGGCCGTTTGGCACGCATCGTGTTATCGAACACTGACTGGGATCTGATTCGCAATTGCCCGTGTCCGCTGCTGTTGAGCAAGCGCGAACTGCACTCGGTGCGTCCACGCGTCATTGCTGCGCTCGATCCATTTCATACGCATGCGAAAGCGGGGCGACTCGATGCAGAGATCCTGAATCAGGCAGTGGCGCACGCCGGTTCGCCCAAGCGCGTGACGGCGTTTCATTCGCACGTTGTTTCCAATCTGCGTTATCTCGAAGCCACGCATGAACCGTACGTGCCGGTGATGACGCCGGAGCAATTGGCAACGTATGAGCACAAGATCGATAAGACCTTGCGCAAGTCGGCGGATCGCTACGACATTCCTGGAGAGAACGTCATGTTGTTGCGCGGCGATGTCGTACAGACCTTACCGCGTCTGGCGAAGCGCCTGAACGCCGATCTCATTGCGATGGGCGCCGTGTCCCGTTCAGGGCTCCAGCGCCTGTTCATCGGCAATACGGCAGAGCGTCTGCTCGACAAACTCGATTGCGACGTGCTCGTCGTGAAGCCGCCGCGCTTCAAGAGTCCGGTTTCGCGCCGCCGCCGGCAGCCGCTGCCGTATCCGCCTTATCCGATGATGTAGATCCGATGATGTAGGCCGCGAACTCGTGGGTCGAAAAGATTTATTCCGAAGGGCAAAAGCGTCGGAATAAATTTCCGGCCCACAGCCAACCCGGGCGGAGTTCGTCGAAATGATTATCGGCGGGGGTGCGGCGCGCGTACGCGACCTGTTCAAGCAAGCCCGCGAACATGCACCGTCCATCATCTTTATCGACGAGATCGACTCGATCGGCCGAGCGCATGGTCCAGCGACGACCGGCGGCTCGAGCGAGCAAGCGCAAACGCTCAACCAGATTCTGACCGAAATGGGCGGTTTCTTCGGGCGCGAGGGCGTGATCGTGCTTGCGGCGACGAATCAACCGGACGTGCTCGACAAGCATTGTTGCGCGGGGGGCGTTTCGATCGCTGGGCGGTCGTGAATCCGCCCGATGAACAGGAAGTCCTTGGAGTGACCGGCTTGCCGCCCGCGCCGGTGCTTGAAAGCGAACGTATCGATGCGGCGGTGCACGAGCAGGATGCGACGTCGGCGCGATGATCCGCAGCCGCTGCAGATCGCGGGAGTGTGCACGCGTTGACTACAATATCGTCAGCAACGCAAGACTCAGCGCCGCATAAATCCCGATGACGACCCAAAAGTAGCGCGGCGATTCCGTGCGGTACACGGTCCGCATCCGTATACCGTCTTTCGCATGCACTTCGCCCTTGATCGAGCAGTGCAGGACATACAAGCCGATGAGAGCGCCGAGTAGCGTGAACAAATCCATCTTCGATCTGGGTATTTTCTCTGCAGACGATATTCGCACAGCTGATTAATTGGCCCCAGCCCGCGGTTGATCAGCAAAAGTTGTATTTCAGCGTCGGTTCTGGGGCCACTTTGCGAGTGCAGGTCGAGCGGTGTGCCTGGCGTGCTACGAATTTCTGAATCGCCGGAACATCGCAGCACTCGTATGAGTCATGCCCTTGCTTCTCGATTTGCAGTCACCGTCATGTCTCGTACCGGCAGTGGTCTCGATTTCCTACTCGTGTCGGGGCGGCTGCCTGCGGTATTGGCGAGCGCCGCTTCCTGCACCGTGAATCCGCCGCCGGTACGTCAATAGATCAATGGAGTGATTGCAACCGCGCGGTCTTGGGTCTCACGATCCGATCGCGCGCTTCGCGAAACAGCTGAGCGTTCGTTACCTTGAGGCGTTCGTCATCCGGCTCATGTGCGTGTGTGCATGGTTGAATGCCGTCGCTCGCGATGTTATCAACCCGCCACACGATGCAACGCGCACGATTCACAAGCGAACAGATTGCCGCACCCCTTCTCGTCTTCGCCATCGGCGCGGTTTTGACGCTTCTAGTCACGTTGCAAATTCATCGCACTGCGGCGCTCAAGGATCAAGAACGCTTCGAGCACGCGATCACCCAGGCACAGGACGGCATCATCGAACGCATGCAGACCTACGTAGCCATGCTGCGTGCCGGCGTGGGCATGATGGTTGCGCAAGACGGTTCCGTCGAGCGGGGCGAGTTTCAGATGTTCGTGGACCAGCTGCGGTTGTCGGACGAGTATCCGGGTGTGCAAGGCATCGGCTTCAGTGCACGCATTCCGGGGCAGGATGCGAAAACAATCGCGCAATCTCTCGCACGCTACGGCGTTCCGGATCTCGAGTTGTTTCCGACGGAACCGCGCGATGAAGTGCATGCGATCGTCCACCTCGAACCGCTCGATGAACGCAACGAGGCGGCGCTCGGCTATGACATGTTCAGTGAACCCACGCGGCGGGCGGCAATGGAGCGCGCACGCGATACCGGCGCGCCGGCTGCCTCAGGAAGAGTGCTGCTCGTGCAAGAGATCGACGAGGAGACGCAAGCGGGCTTTCTGATTTACGTGCCCGTGTATTCGAGTGCAGAAGTACCCGACACCGTCGAGGCGCGCCGAGCGTCGCTGCTCGGCTTCGTTTACAGCCCGTTTCGTGCGGATGATCTGATGCGCGGCATCTTCGGCACTTCGCGCAATCAGCGCGTCGCAATGCGTGTCTATGATGGCGAGGCCGAAGAACAGAATCTTCTGCATCGCGAGGACGTCGCGACGCTTGGGCGGTTTTCCGCAGAGCGCACCATGGACATTGCGGGCCGCACGTGGACGGTGGCTTACACCACGCGTCCCGCATTCGAATATGCCTCGAGCCAAAGCGCCGTTCGCTGGGTCGCGCTCGCAGGCACTGCGGCAACGCTTTTCCTGACTTGGATTGCCGCAGCACAGGCCATCGGGAGCAGGCGCGTGCGGGACGCGCTCAAAGCCGCGCAAGATGAAATCGAAGCGCGTTTGCGAGTCGAAGCGCAACAACGCGTGCTCCTGGATGAATTGAATCATCGCGTAAAAAATACCCTCGCGACCGTGCAATCGATGTTCGTGCAGACCCTGCGATCGTCGCGCGATCCAGAATCGATTCGACAAGCGTTCGAGCGGCGGATCGTCGCGCTGAGCGAGGCGCATAACTTGCTGGCGGATTCGAATTGGAGCGATGTTGAATTACGCGATCTCATCCTGCGCGCCGTCGCGCCGTGGATCGACAACGATGCGGAGCAAATCCGCCTGTCCGGACCTCCTGTGTCGTTGTCGCCAGCCCCGGCCTTGTCGTTGGCTGTCGGAATTCACGAGCTTGCGATGAATGCAGTCCAGCATGGTGTGTTGCGTTCACCTGATGGCAAGGTCGACGTGACGTGGAGAATCGAGGCCAACGAGCGTTTGCAGTTCACGTGGCGCGAATCGGGTGGACCGCGCGCTGTCGAACCTGAATATCGCGGCTTTGGGCTTCGCATGATCGAACGCGGCCTTGCGCACGATCTTCAAGGCAACGTTCGCGTCGAATTCGCGCCCGAGGGCTTTCGATGTGTGGTCTCGGCCGATCTTGCGGCGCTGGGCGCGACACACGACATGCCTCAGGCTGCGTCGTCTGACGGTGCGTCTTTTCAGACTGCGCCGACGAGCGCGCTGACATGACGCCGTCCAAGAACGGACGAGCACTGCGTGGTCTTAAGGTGCTCATCGTCGAAGATGAAAGCATCGTGGCGATGTGGCTCGAGGATTTATTACTGGACTTGGGCTGCCGCGTCGTTGGTCCCGCCTCGCGGGTTGAACAAGCTGAGCGGCTGATCGAGACGGTACCCATCGATATCGCGGTGCTCGATATCAATATCGCAGGGCAGCTCGTGTTTCCGGTGGCCGATCGACTGCGAGCCGCCGATATTCCGTATGTCTTCGCCACCGGTTATGGCGCGGTGGGACTCATCGAGCCGCATCAGGACCGTGTCGTCATCCAAAAGCCCTATACGATCGAAGCGCTACATCGCGCATTGATGAACGCAAGGGCTCATTCTGTCGCGCGTTAGTGAGCGACCACGCCGACGCACGCGCCGAATCCGATCCGAACTCGTCCTGGCGCTTGCGCATAAGCGGTGAGCGTCAGCTCATCGCCATCCAGTAAAAAGCTGCGACGCTCGCCATTCGGCAATTCGAGTGGCGTTTTTCCGCCTTGTGACAGTTCGAGCAAGCTGCCGAAGCTCGTCGGCTCCGTGCCGGAAATCGTGCCTGTGCCCAGGAGATCACCCGGTCGTAGATTGCAGCCATTGCAGGTGTGATGCGTAACGAGCTGTGCGGCGGTCCAGTACAGCGATTGCAGATTGCCGCGGCTCAATCGATGCGCTGCAGTGTTCGTCTCCCGCATGAGCTGCGTGCGCAAATGCACTTCGAGCGTGATATCGAAAGCGCCGCTTGCTTGATCTCCTGCATCCATCAAGTAGGGCAGGGGCGCGGGGTCGGATGACGCGCGCGGCGGCTGCGCGACTCGATAGGGCGCGAGCGCTTCGGTCGTGATGATCCAGGGCGAGACGCTCGTCTGAAAATTCTTCGCGAGAAACGGACCCAGCGGCTGGTATTCCCACGCCTGGATATCGCGCGCCGACCAGTCGTTGAGCAGACACAAGCCTGCGACGTATTCGTGCGCTGCGTTGATCGGAATGGGCGCACCGCGTTCGTTGCTGCCGCCGATCCAAATACCCACTTCGAGTTCGTAGTCGAGACGTTGCGTCGCTGCGAAAGTCGGGGCGGCATCGTTCGGGCCTTTGAGCTGGCCGCGCGGACGCACGACCTGCGCGCCGGAGACTTCGAGCGAGGAGCTGCGCCCGTGATAGCCGATCGGCACGTATTTGTAATTCGGCAAGAGCGGCGCATCCGGCCGGAATTGCTTGCCCACATTCATCGCATGATGAATGCCCGCATAGAAGTCGGTGTAGTCACCCACATCGGCGGGTAGATGCAATTGGCATGCATCGATCGGTGTCAATGCTTCGCGGACGCCGGCTTCATGCGTGCGATCGGTCAGGAGCTTGAAGACCGCGCGCCGCAGTGCGCGTCGCGGTACGCAGCCGAGCGAAAGCAGCGCGTTCAAGGTGGGTTGTGACATCGCCTGCGCAGCACGCAGTGCATCGCCATCGAGTAGCGGCGAGAGCTTCGTGATGTCGAGTACATAAGGACCGATCGCGATTCCGCCACGGCGCGGTGTCGATGCGGTCGAGAACACACCGAACGGTAGGTTCTGCGGCGGAAAGTCGGGATGCTCGTTCGCATCGTCCAACCAGGTGCGTGCGTTTGGATCGTGGGTTTCGTCGAGATTCATGTCGGTAACCTGGCTTTGGGGAATGCGTGCCAGCATGCGTCGTAGTCGCTCTGCAATTGCGGCGAGCGCATGGCGAGCGCTGTCGGTCGTAGCACGAAGCGGCTTTCGAACATGAAGGCGAGCGTGTCATCGATCTTGTGTGGCTCGAGTGTTGCCGCCATGGCCTTGTCCGTCGTTGCGGCGTCCGGGCCGTGACCGTTCATCTGGTTGTGCAGCGAGGCGCCGCCCGGTGCAAAGCCTTCTGCCTTGGCGTCGTACACGCCATAGAGCAGGCCCATGAATTCGCTCATGACATTGCGGTGAAACCACGGCGGGCGGAAAGTGTCTTCGGCGACCATCCAACGCGGCGGAAAAATCACGAAATCGCAATTAGCCACGCCTGCAGTGTCGCTGGGCGAGGTGAGAACCGTAAAGATCGATGGGTCGGGATGATCGAAGCTCACCGAACCGATCGTATTGAAGCGCCGTAAGTCGTAGCGATACGGTGCCAGATTGCCATGCCAGGCGACGACGTCGAACGGACTGTGATCGAGTTGCATGGACCACAAGCCGCCTTGGAATTTCTGGATCACTTCGAATGGCGCATCGAGATCTTCGAACCAGGCGCTGGGTGTTTCGAAATCGCGCGCATTGGCAAGGCCGTTCGAGCCGATCGGTCCGAGTTCAGGTAAACGAAACGGCGCGCCATAGTTTTCGCAAACGTAACCGCGCGCAGGCTCATCGAGTTCGATCAGAAAGCGCACCCCGCGTGGAATCACGACGACCCAAGAGGGTGCCACCTCCAGCTTTCCGAGTTCCGTAACGACGCGTAGCGTGCCCTGCTGAGGCACGATGAGCAGTTCGCCATCGCTGCATTGAAAACAGCGCCGCACCATCGAGCGCGTCGCGGCATACATATGAATTGCAACGCCGCTTTGTGTCGCGGGGGTGCCGTTCCCGCAGTACGTCATCAATCCGTCAATGAAATCCGTGTCCTCTCTTGTGAGTGGCGGCGGACTCCAACGCAATCGATTCGGCGAGGGTGCGATTTCATCGAACGGGCCGGCGCGTAAGCGCGCTGCATTCGCATACGGTGTGTACGGCGGATGTGATGCCGCAGGGCGCATGCGATACAACCACGTGCGCCGGTTGTCGGCGCGCGGCGCGGTGAAAGCAGCGCCGGAGAGTTGCTCGGCATACAAACCGAACGCGGGACGCTGTGGACTGTTACGCCCGATTGGCAACGCGCCGACGATCGCTTCAGTCGCGAAGTGGTTACCAAATCCCGTTTGATATTCCATCGAAATCTCCGGGGCGCGCCAGCCGATTTGAGAATCGACATCGAAGCCACGAGAATCGCAGAAAGCTGCCAGCAGCGCGATGCGGAAAAATCACGGAGCACCATGCCTGAAACCACACCCCTGAATCCCTCGAGCGCGCAAGTCGAGTCGTCCAGTTACCGGCTGCCGATCGAGGATCCGCAGTTCATGTTGCGCGATGAAATGCGCTCGATACGTTTTGCACTGGAATATTCGAAAGCCGAGCTCTTGCTGCGCGACTGGGGCATTCGCTCGACGATCATCGTGTTCGGAAGCGCGCGCATCCCTTCGCCGGAGCGCATTCAGGCGTGGGAGAAGGCCAATGCGCAAACCGATGAAGCACAGCTGCAACGGCTGCGCGCGCAAGCGAAGTGGTATGAGGCAGCGCGTGAATTCGGCCGCATTGCCTCTGAGGAAGGCGGCGCCAAGACGCCGCTGAATGGTTTGCGCGACAACGTCATCGCAACCGGCGGCGGACCCGGCATCATGGAGGCCGCGAATCGCGGCGCTCACGAAGTAAACGCACCGTCGATCGGTTTCAACATCCGCCTACCACACGAGCAATTTCCCAATCCGTACACGACGCCCGAGCTGACGTTTCAATTCCATTATTTCGCGATGCGCAAGATGCATCTGGCCATGCGCGCAAACGCGCTCGTCATTTTTCCGGGCGGCTTCGGCACGATGGACGAGTTGTTCGAGATTCTGACGCTCCGGCAAACCGGCAAGGCGCCGCGCATTCCGATCGTGCTGTACGGCACGAGCTACTGGCAGCGCCTCATCGATTTCGACTATTTCGTTGAAGAGGGCATGATCAGCCGCGATGACCTCGATCTGTTCGACTTCGCTGACAGCGCTCAGGCGACGTGGGACGCCCTCAAGCGACGCGGCTTGCGAGAACATGCGCCATGAGCGCTGCAGCGGTAAACGTCGGTACGCAACCGATCAGTGTTTCGCGCTCTGATCGCCGCTCGGCGGTGTCTGCTCGGGCGGCCGCGCCTTGCGCGGTTCGCTCAAACCACTGTCGTTGACCACCCGCAGTTGGTTGTGCACGTCGCGCACACCGGCAAGCTGATCGATCAAATCATCGGCACGGCGCTTTTCGGCGCGCGTTCCCACATGGCCGGTAAGCGTGACCTCGCAGTCCTTGACGTGCACTTCGATGTTGGTCGCATCGATGTAGTGATCTTCGGTGAGGTACTCACAGACTTCTTCGTGGATCCGCTCATCTGAGCGGCGATAGCCTTTCGGACCACGGCCGCGATATTGGGCTGCGCCGTACGTGGGCATCTCGCCGCGATCGTAGCCGCCACGGCCGAAGTCGCCGTAGCTGGTGCGCTCGGGCGACCAATACGCACCGTGCGTGCCTTGATCGCGATAGCGGCCTGAGTCTTCGCGATAGCGGTCCGAGCCGCGATGTGGATCTTGGTTGCCGCCGTAACGTGCGTAGTCCGACTCATCGGTGTGGTCGCCCGAGTGGGATCCATAAGAGTTTTGCCAGCGATCGTTCCATGAGCTGCCGCGTCGCGGCGGCTCGCGATCGCGCCACTCTTCATGTTCTTCGCTGCGCCACGGATCGGCGTGCGGCTCACGGTTCTGACCGAATTCCTCCGGCCGCTCGAAAGGGTTTGCACCGTAGCTCGAACCCGAACGGCGCGCATAGTCCTGGTGGCCGCGTGAAGGGTCGCTCGATTGATAACGCCGGTCGCCCCAGTCGCGCGTGAAACTTCCGCCACGGCCGCGCTCATTGCGATCGTCGCGTTCCCGACCGCGCTCATAGTCGCGGCGATGTCGTCCAAAAAATGCCATACCTACCTCCGTTGCTGATCGAGGCTTAGAGCGCCGCTCGTTACGGCGCTTTCGAATACGTGCCAACGAGCGTTCCGTGCGCGAGCACGTGACCGCGCATCCGTTGCAGCAGCGCATGTCGATTGAAACCGCTGGGCAGCGTTAGCGTCGTATCCAGCGCGAAGATCTGAAAGTGATAGCGATGCGGCGGTTCACCCGCAGGCGGGCGCGGGCCGACATAGCCGATACGGCTGCGCGAATTGCTGCCTTGCCGAACCCAACGCGCGTTGGGCGGGAATTCGTAGGTCACGACACCTTCGGGGAGTTGCGTGCCGCTCCCAGGGCCTACGGCGATCCAATGCACGAACGGCATTGGGCTCGTGGCATCTGGATCCTCCATCAGCAGCACGTAGGACTGCGTGCCTGGCGGCAGCTGACCCCACGTCAGAGGCGGTGAAATGTTTTGCCCGTACGCGGTGTATTTCGGTGGAATCCGGCT
>CAZIXV010000073.1:0-14278 GCA_964543105.1 uncultured Steroidobacteraceae bacterium | reverse complement strand
AAGAGGTCATCACCCTGACGGTGTTCGTGCCGTTCGTGCTGATCTACATGCGACAGCCCTTGAAGCTCGACTATCTGTGGGCGGCGCTGTGTATGCTCGGCGCGGTGTATTTCATTTTTCGTGAGGCGTGATGACGATGTCAGCCATTCACCGTTGGGTCGAGGCGGCGCGCGCCGGAGATGACACGGTGATCGAACGGATGCCCTCAGGTTGGGCGGTAATGGGGCGACAGCAGGTGTTACGCGGCTACTGTCTTTTATTGCCGGATCCCGTCGTGCCGGACTTGAACGCGCTCGAGCGCCAGGCGCGTGACAGTTTTATGTCTGATCTGGGTCGGCTCGGGCAGGCCGTGTTGGAAGCCACGCAAGCGCTACGTATCAATTACGCAATTTTTGGCAATCTCGAACCTGCGTTGCATGCGCACGTTCATCCGCGGTTTGCTGACGAGCCCGCCGATCTGCGCACGCAAAATCCCTGGGCTTATGACTGGTCCCGCGCGCCGGCATTTTCACTCGCTGCGCATGGCGAGTTGCGCGATCAGATCCGCATTCGACTCAAGGGTTAACGCGAACACACAATTCGTCCGCTTGTGGACGACACATCGGTGTCGAACGCGACCCGTCTTGAAGTGCCAATGCGGGTTTACACGATAGGGTGGCCATGTAAACTTTCAGCCAGCGCGACGCTCGCTCTTCCGACAACAGTCGCCACCTCGGTCGGATCACATAAAAAGGAACGTGAGTCGCTCGAATGCAGACCAACTCGAGCCTAGTCAGTTACGTCACTGAACAACTGTCCTTTCTCGGGCGCATTTCGGCGCGAGGAATTTTTGGTGTGACCGGCATTTTTCTCGAAGAGCGCCTGCTTGGCATCGTCGTAGATGACAAGACGCTGTACCTGCACACGGGCCCGACGAACCGCGACGATTACGAATCGCGTGGAATGCAGCAATTCAAGCCGTATCCGAACGCCTTTGATCTGACGACCGATCACCATCGCGTACCGAATGACGTGCTAGCCGATGAAGCGCTGTTGCGCGAATGGGCTGCACGCGCGCTGCACGCGTCGATCGAAGCAGCCAAGGCCAAGCAATTGGCCGGCATCGAGCGCTCGCGACGCGCCAAGCAGGCAAAACGCAGACGCTAACTGTTTCAGCGTAGGGCGTTTATTTGCCAGCCTGCTAGCCAACTAGCCAACTAGCCAACTAGCCAACTAGCCAACTAGCCAACTAGCCAGCTGGCCAGAGTCTCGTTGCTGCCGTTCCGTCTTCGCTTTCATTTCTGGCTACTGGCTAGCGGGCTCATTGCCGCGCGCCGCCCGTTCGTTCATGTGTGTGTCATCGCCGCGAGCGCCGAAATGGATCGCAGCGGTTCAGAGCACGTCATGCCGCGACACACATACGCGACCGTTTCAGCGTGTGCGGGCTTGTCTGCAAGAGCGGGCGGTAACGCTTGTTGGTCGTCGGGTATCGCGAACACGAGACGCTTGGGCGTATAGAGCTTCGCGAGTTCATCGCGCCATTGTCCTGCCTCTTGCGCAACGCCGCGGATGATGACGATTGTCGGCAACTCGAGGTGCTCCTCGAGAGCGACGAGCAGCGCACAATGCGCCTGCGGATAGTGCTCGAGCATCGGCCAAGCCGCGCGCAGCGTTCGTGCGGCGGCATCCAAATAGCGCGTTTCCCCGAGCAACAAGCCCAATCGCGTCAGTGCTCGTGCTGCAATCGCGTTACCCGCGGGAAGGGCTTCATCGGTGAATGTCTTGGGGCGATGGATCAATGCCTCATGATCGTTTGCCGTGAAAAAGAATCCGCCGTGCGCTGTATCTTCGAAGTGTTCGAGTAACACATCGGCAAGTTCGCAAGCGAACTCGAGATCGCTCGTGCGCCACTGCGTTTGCAGGGATTCCAGGAGCCCATCGAGCAAGAAGGCGTGATCATCCAGATACGCAGGGAAGCGTGCGCGTTCGTCCTTGTGAGCCGCGAGCAAGCGGCCGTCGATCCACAACTGCTGCCTAATGAAATCGACGGCGCCGCGTGCAGCCGCTCCAAGCTCGGGCCTGAGCAACGAGCGCGCAGCAACTGAGAGCGCAGCGATCGCGAGTCCATTCCAGGCGGTGAGGATTTTTTCGTCACGACTCGGCCAGATGCGTCGATTACGCGCTTCGAGCAGAATCTCACGCGCTGCATCGAGATGACGCGCAACGTCCGCTTCACTGATGTCGAGCGCTTGTGCGATGTCTTCGTGCGATTGATAGGCATGAAGATGCCACCGCCCTTCGAAGTTCGACTCGCGATCCAGCCCGAAGCGACGCGCGAAGACTGCGAACGTTTGTGCGTCGAGCAGTTCGCGCACGCTCGCCGCATCCCATACATAGAAGGTGCCCTCGTGACCCTCCGAATCGGCATCGAGCGCCGACCAGAATCCGCCTTGCGGAGCTTGCATGTCGCGCAGCATCCAGTCGGCGGTTTCGCTCGCGATGCGAGTAAAGAGCGGATCGCCCGTAGCGCCTGCAGCCTGAGCGTACACATTGAGCAGCTGTGCGTTGTCGTACAGCATTTTTTCGAAGTGAGGAATCATCCAATATTGATCCACCGAGTAGCGGGCGAAGCCGCCGCCCAATTGATCGTAGATGCCTCCTTCGGCCATGCGCGTGAGCGTCAAGCTTGCCATATAGAGCGAGTGCAAGTCGGGCTCTTCGGTGCCGGCGCTGCGCCGCCAAGCGCGCAGTAAAAAGCTCAGGTTCGTCGGATGCGGAAACTTTGGCGCAGCGCCGAAGCCGCCGAACGCGGCATCGAAATCCTTGGCGAGCAGTTCACGGGCGTTCGCAAGCGGCGCCAAGGTGAGCTCCGTATCGGCTGGCGGCGCAGGCGGCGACATCTGCTCGAACGCTTCCTGCAACGCGGCGCTCTGAGCGCGGATGTCATCGCCGCGTGTGCGATAAAACTCGGCGATGCGGTTCAGTAGATCCGCAAAGCCCGGCAAACCATGTCGCGCCTGATTGGGAAAATACGTGCCGCCGAAAAAAGGTTGTTGATCGTGCGGTGATAAGAACATCGTCAGCGGCCACCCGCCGCCGCGCCGAACCAGCATTTGATGCGCGAGTTGATAGATGCGGTCGATGTCAGGGCGCTCTTCGCGATCGACTTTGACATTCACGAACAGGTCGTTCATCACGGCGGCGATCGCCGGGTCTTCGAACGATTCATGTGCCATCACATGACACCAATGGCAAGCCGAATAGCCGATCGACAGCAGAATTGGCTTGTTTTGCGCTCGCGCCAGCTCGAGCGCTTCATCTCCCCACGGGTACCAATCGACGGGATTGTGCGCGTGCTGCAGCAGGTACGGGCTCGTCTCATGAATGAGACGATTGGAATGCGAAGGATTAGGAGCAGTCATGATGCGTAGAATAGTGCAAACCCACAGGACACCTCGAAGCTCATGCAGAATCCACCCGCACTTCCCGAATTACGTTTGAAACCGCGCGAAGATCGCCGCTTGTCCGCAGGACATTTGTGGGTGTTTTCCAACGAGGTCGATACGGCGCGCACGCCGCTCACGAGCTTCGAACCCGGTGCGCTGTGCCGCGTCGTGTCAGACCGCGACAAATTCCTGGGCTTCGCTTACGTCAATCCCGCCTCACTGATCAGCGCCCGAATTTTGGGGCGCGATCCGCAGTATCCACCGACGCCGTCGCTGCTCGTCCACCGTTTACAAGTCGCTTTGTCCTTGCGCCGCGCGCTGTATGAGCGCCCGTTCTATCGGCTCGTCTATGGCGAATCCGATGGCGTGCCGGGTCTGGTGCTCGATCGCTTCGATGACGTCGTCGTCGGTCAGATTGCGACGGCCGGTATGGAAGCGCTCAAGGAGCAGATCGTGGCCGCGGTTCAAAAGGTCATCTCGCCCGCGGCAATGATCTGGAAGAACGACAGCGCCGCGCGCGATCTCGAAGGCTTGCCTCGATATGTGGAGACGGCATTCGGCGAACCGCCAGCGACTGTGTCGGTGGAAGAGGGCGGTGTCGCCTTTCAGGTTCCGGTCGGTACGGGACAGAAAACCGGTTGGTTTTTCGATCAGGCCGCCAATCGGCTCGCGTTACGGAAATATGTCGGCGGCGCGCGGGTGCTCGATGTGTTCAGTTATCTGGGCGCTTGGGGTCTCGGTGCGCTGAAGGCGGGCGCGACGGAAGTGACATGTGTCGATTCGTCGGCGAGCGCACTCGAGGCGCTACAGGCGAGCGCCGCGGCGAACGGCTTGAAGCCGAACGTCGTGCGCGGCGATGCCTTCGATGTCATGGAATCGATGCATGCAGAACGCCGTCGCTTCGATGTTGTCGTAATCGACCCGCCAGCCTTCATCAAACGCAAGAAAGACATTCCCAAAGGGGAGGCCGCGTACAAGCGGCTCAATCAGCTCGCACTGCAACTGCTGGATCGCGACGGCATCTTGGTGTCGTGTTCGTGCTCCTACCATATGAGCGGGGACAGTTTGGTTCACGCGATTCAGCGCGCGGCCCGGCACGTCGGGCGTTTCGTGCAGATCGTCGAGGTGGGCGGCCAGGCCCCGGATCATCCCATTCATCCGGCGATCCCCGAGAGTCGCTATTTGAAGGCTTATTTTTGCCGGGCGACGGGAGATTGACGAGGCCGCTTCCCTGAAGTTGGATGAAGTCGCTGCCATTAATAAGAGGCCCCTCCCTTAACCCTCCCACGCCTCGCGGGGGAGGGGGAAGTAGGATGAAGCACGTCTTTTATATGAGATACCATCGCGCGCCATGCTGACCTACCCCGCGATCGATCCCATCATTTTCGAGGTTGGCCCGTTGGCCGTGCGCTGGTATGGCGTCACGTACCTCATCGCCTTTGGGATCGCATGGTGGCTCGGGCGTCGGCGCGCCTCGCAGCCCGGCTCGACATGGAAGCCGACCGATGTCGACGACATCATTTTTTATGGTGCGCTGGGGGCGATTCTCGGCGGGCGTATCGGCTGGGTGCTGTTTTACGGCTTCGAGAGCTTTCTCGAAGAACCCTCGATGCTCTTCAAAGTGTGGCAAGGCGGCATGTCCTTCCACGGTGGCTTGTTGGGCGTACTGGTTGCCGAATCGATCCTCGCGAAGCGCCGCAATCATCGCATCGCCGATATGTTCGATTTCATCGCACCACTGCCTGGTTTGGGCATCCTGTCGGTACGGATCGCGAATTTCATCAATGGTGAGCTGTGGGGTAAGCCGACGACAGCGGCCTGGGGCTTCATCGTCGATCCAGAGAAACTGCATCCGACGCAGCGGTATGAGGCGCTCAGCCTGTGCGAACGCTTCGACGTCTCGCCTTGTGTGCTGCAGCTGCATGCCTCGCAGTTGTACGAGGGCTTACTCGAAGGCTTGCTGCTGTTCATTATCGTTTGGGTCTTTACTGCCAAGCCGCGGCCGCGCCTTGCGCCCACGGGCCTGTTTCTGATCTGCTACGGCGTCGCGCGATTTGCGGTCGAGTTCGTCCGCATACCGGATGAGAATCGCGGCTACCTCTTGTTCGATTGGGTCACGATGGGTCAAATCCTGTCGACCCCGATGATCGTGGCTGGCGTGATCATCATGATCATCGCTTATCGCAGGAATGAGCCGAGCGGGAATATCGAGCCGAAGCGGTTAGCGGTTGGCGGTTAGGGTTGGTTCAAGAGCAAATCAGGTATGGCGTTTCGTACATCACCAATGGCCCATGCAAGCGAGATCTTCTCTAGACGTAGCCGCCCGCGTCTGCACCCATGAAACAGTATCTCGACCTTTTGCGTCATGTTCGTGAGCATGGTGTTCGCAAGGACGACCGCACCGGTACGGGGACGCTCTCGGTGTTCGGCCATCAGTTGCGCTTCGATCTGGCGCAGGGCTTTCCGCTCGTCACGACGAAGAAACTGCACTTGCGCTCTATCGTCTACGAGCTGTTGTGGTTCTTGAAGGGCGACACGAACGTTCAGTATCTGCGCGACAACGGCGTGTCGATCTGGGACGAATGGGCGGATGAGAACGGCGATCTCGGGCCCGTCTATGGCAAGCAATGGCGCTCATGGCCGTCGCCCGATGGCAAGGCGATCGATCAGATCAGCCGCACCGTCGACTTGATCCGCCGTAATCCGGATTCGCGCCGCATCATCGTCAATGCATGGAACGTCGGCGAACTCGAGCAGATGGCGCTCACGCCATGTCATGCGCTGTTTCAGTTCTGGGTCGCGAATGGCAAGTTGTCATGCCAACTGTATCAGCGCAGTGCCGACCTGTTTCTCGGCGTCCCCTTCAACATCGCCTCATACGCGCTGCTGACGCACATGTTCGCGCAGCAATGCGATCTTGAAGTGGGCGAGTTCATCTGGACGGGTGGGGACTGTCATCTATATTTGAATCATCTCGAACAGACCGATGAGCAGCTGCAAAGAACGCCTTATTCGCTGCCGCAACTGGCGATCAAGCGTCGCCCACCATCGATCTTCGAGTATGAGTACGAGGACTTCGAGATTCTGAACTATCGCGCCCATGCGCATATCAAGGCGCCGGTTGCCGTATAACAGCGCCCCCATCGGTTTCCACCTCCTGACGTTACCTCTATGGCAAAGCAGAAGCGCCGCAACACCTCACGCGGCACCGCGAAAACCTCGAAGACTCAAGTGCGAAAATCCCCGCGAAAATCTCCGCCCAGCAAGGCGGCGAAGGGTAAGAACGCGCCCATCGTCAGCTCGCCGCTCGTCGAGGCCCGTAATTCCAAGATCCACGGTCGCGGTGTTTACGCCATTGTGCCGATCAAGAAAGGCACGCGCATCTTCGAATACGTCGGCGAGCGCATTTCCCATTCTGAAGCCGATCGCCGGTACGCGAAGAAGGCACAGGACGACGGGCATACGTTTTTATTCATCGCGAGTCATCGCACCGTGATCGATGCAGGCAAGCTCGGCAACGATGCGCGCTTCATCAACCACAGTTGCAATCCGAATTGCGAAACGACCATCGAGGAGATCGCCGGACGCAACCGCGTCTTCATCGACGCGATTCGCAATATCAAACCCGGGGAAGAGCTTGGCTACGACTATCAGCTCACCTGGGAAAGCACAGACGATCCGGAAGAACTCGCGTTGTACGCATGCCGCTGCGGCGCGAAACGTTGCCGCGGCACGATGCTGGATCGAGAACCGCTCGATAAGCAGTGAAACGCGCTCGAATGCTCGTCTCCTGCATCGTTGCGGCCGACGAGACCGGTGTGATCGGCGTCGGCAATGCCTTGCCATGGCATTTGCCGGATGACCTGAAGCGCTTCAAGGCGCTCACCATGGGCAAGCCCATTTTGATGGGGCGCAAGACCTATGAATCGATCGGCAAGCCCTTGCCGGGACGAACGAACATCGTATTGACGCGTCAGTCGCGGTTGTCGATTCCCGGCTGCATCGTCGTGGGTTCAGTCGATCAGGCAGTCGTTGCCGCAGGTGACGCAGTGGAGCTTGCGGTTATCGGCGGCGCTGAGGTGTACGCGCAGGCGCTCGCGCGTATCGATGTGATTCATCTCACGCGCGTTCATGCGAGAATCGCGGGCGACACGCATTTTCCAGCGCTCGCCGGCAACGCGTGGCGCGAGCGTGTCATCGAAACGCATCCGGCGGACGAACGTCACGCCTATGCTTTCAGTTACATCGAACTCGAAAGAGTCGCTCCGCATCCAGGTGACGCATGACCCGTTACAACTGCCTCAAATGTCCGGGCTACTGCTGCAGCCATTCGCGCATCGCAGTCAGCGAAAACGACATCGCGCGTCTCGCCAAGCACTTTGGCATTTCCACCGAGCGCGCACGTGAGAAGTTCACGTACCGCTACAAGACCAAGGAAGTCGACGAACAAATCCTGCGTCACCAGCGCGACCACATCTACAAGTCCATCTGCCGTTTCTTCGACACCAACGAACGCCGCTGCACCGTCTACGCGGCCCGACCCAACGTCTGCCGCAAATATCCTTACGGTAACGCCTGCGGCTACTACTCGTTTCTGAAATTCGAGCGCGAGCATCAAGACGATGAGGAGTTCATTCCGTCGGCGTGAACGAGAAGGTGATCGAGTGATGAGGTGATCCGGTGATCGAGGTCTAGGAAGGTGATGAGGTGATTAGGTGATCCGGTGATCACGGCCTCGGACGGTGATCAGGTGATGGAGTGATCCGGTGATCGCGGCCAGAAACACCAATGATGATGGCTAAACTCAGGCTAAAACCGCGGTAAGCACAGCGAACTTCCCCTCTGACCAACATCACCAGATCACCTCATCACCAAATCACCTTCTTGGCCCGATCACCTCATCACCCGATCACCTTCTTAACCCCATGCGCCTCAATAAATTCATCGCAGAAACCGGCGTGTGCTCGCGGCGCGAGGCGGATGCGTGGATCGAGGCGGGGCGGGTGACTGTGAATGGCGCGGTCGCGGTGCTGGGCACGCAAGTCGAGTCGGGCGATTCGGTGTGCGTCGATGGCAAGCCGGTGGGCGCCGCCAAGCAGCATGTCTACATTGCGTTGAACAAGCCGCCTGGAATCACCTGCACGACCGAGCGCGAAGTCGAAGGCAATATCGTCGACTTCGTCGGCCATCGCGAACGCATCTTTCCGATCGGCCGCCTCGATAAGGATTCCGAGGGTTTGATTTTGCTCACCAACAATGGCGACATCGTCAATGAAATCTTGCGCGGCGAAAACGAGAACGAAAAAGAGTACCTCGTGACGGTGAACCGCCCAGTCACCGACATCTTCTTGAATGGCATGGCAAGTGGTGTACGCATTCTCGGCACGGTGACGAAGCCGTGCAAAGTGACGCAGATCGATCGCTGCACGTTCAAAATCGTTTTAACCCAAGGGCTCAATCGGCAAATTCGCCGAATGTGCTCGTTCTTTGGCTACAAAGTCGTACGTCTGCAACGAGCGCGGGTCATCAGTATCACGCTCGCCGGCTTGAAACTCGGGCAATGGCGTGAGTTGCGCACTGAAGAAGTGCGGCGGCTCGTTCCTCCGCATGTCCCGATCTAAAGCAGCATCTCGCGCCTAGCGATTCGAGAGAGCAGGCAGTAACCTTGCGAATCACTCCTCGTGTGAGGCCTTAAGGGACTCCGCTCGCCGTGGATGCCGATTCAGAACTACAAACTCGCGTTACGGGTCTCGATGAACTCAAGGTCAAGCATACGGGCCAGGAGTGCCTCGTCGTGATCTATGCGCCGTCGTCGACCGATCTAGGCAAGCGCTATCTGCTCGACGCTCAGACGACGACGATCGGTCGTGGCCGCGATAACGACATCATCTTGACGAGCGATTGCGTCTCACGTCGCCATGCGCGCCTCGAAGAACGCTCCGATGGGCTGTATCTCGTCGATGCGGGTTCGACGAATGGCACGTATATTAATGAAGAGCCGCAGCGCATCCAGGAGCGGCGCTTGCGCCGTGGAGATCAAGTGTCGATCGGCGACACCATCTTCAAGTTTCTGACGGGCGATGACGTGGAATCTCAGTACCACGACATCGTCTTTCGGATGGCGATTACCGATGGGCTCACGAACCTTGCGAATCGCAAGCAGCTCGACTCCGTCCTCGCCGAAGAATTACCGCGCGCACAGCGCCATGGACGGCATCTGTCCATCCTCATGATGGACATCGATTACTTCAAGAAGATCAACGACGGGTATGGCCATCTCACCGGTGATTCGGTGTTGCGGGGATTGGCCGCGGCGCTGCAGCGGCGGCTGCGTCCGAACGACAAGCTCGGCCGTTATGGCGGTGAAGAGTTCTGTCTGATTCTTCCTGAGACTTCATTGTCGAGCGCGGTGCGGATCGCCGAAGAACTGCGCGCCAGCGTTGCCAACCAATCCTTCGCAGCCGAGGGCCAAGAACTTCGCGTCACCGTCTCCATTGGCGCGGCGGCGGCCACCCCCATGATGACCTTGGAACAACTTTACGGGGCGGCCGATGCGATGCTGTACAAGGCAAAGAACAGCGGCCGTAACCGGGTCTGCTACTGAGCGCGACGCCCTTACGAAACGTTCAAGGAGGGAACGCAACACAGCCTTGGCGTGTTTGATGTCGCCATGCGCGAAAAACACGACGTCTCGACCGAGGTCTCGAAATCCCCCGAACTGCTCGTTCATGGCTGCAGCGAGTTGGCGCATGTCACCGTTGATGCCTACAACGCCGAGTTGCGCACGCCGGAAGGCTTTCTTGGCGATCGCGCAAGCAATCGCGCCTTTCGCGCCATACTCGAAGAGCAGCGTGATCAGCTGGCGCAGATGGGCTTCGATCCGCTCGGTGATACCGAAAGCGATGAACTCGGTAAAAAGGCGCTCGACAAGATTTTGCTCGAAGGCGACCCTGAAGCCGCAGGCCTCATTCACTCGGCTATCGAAGAGTTCGCCCAGGAACTCGCGACCGTCATCCGACGCTTCTTGCGTCTGAAGGATTGGAAAGATGTCGAGCGCATCGTAATCGGCGGTGGCTTGCGGCAGAGCCGTATCGGTGAATTGGCGATTGGACGCGCCGCCGTCGCGTTGAAAACTGGCGGCATCGATCTGGAGTTACGTCCGATCCGTTATCCCTCCGATCACGCCGGACTCATCGGCAGCGTACATCTCGTGCCTTCGTGGATGTTCGCAGGCCACGACAGCTTGCTCGCCGTCGACATCGGCGGCAGCAACATTCGCGCCGGCATCGTCGCTTTGAATCTCGAGGACGCGCCCGATCTGTCCGCCGCCGAAGTCACCAATCTGAAGCTGTGGGAACACCGCGAGGAATCGCCGAAGCGCGACGAGGCGGTCGAGCAATTGATCGAATTTTTGGAAAGCCTGATCAGGCGGGCAAAGAAGTCTGGACTCGCGCTCGCGCCCTTCGTGGGTATCGGCTGTCCCGGCGTGATCCGATCTGATGGTTCGATTCAAAAGGGCGGACAGAACCTTCCAGGAAATTGGGAAACCAAGCGCTTCAACCTCGTCGAGCGGATTCGCGAGGCGATTCCCACAATCGGGGATCACGGCGCCGTCGTGCTGATGCACAACGACGCCGTAGTTCAAGGCTTGAGCGAGTTGCCGTGGATGCATGACGTCACTCGCTGGGGCGTCATGACGATCGGCACGGGCTTGGGTAACGCGTGTTTCACGAACAAAGAACGGCCGAAGCGCATCAAAAAGAAGTAGCGCGCCTCTTATCTTATTAGCCCCGAGCCCCGAGCCCCGAGCCCCGCGGCACTTCTTCAGCCCGGCTCAGCCGCGAGTTCATCCTCGACGAGCGCGTACGTTTCCGCGCCCGATGGCACGAACAGCACATCGCACGCGCGCTGACGCAGCGCGAGTCTCGCGGTGGATTGCATCCCGCTGCGATCGAACCTCGCAATACGTCCAATCGGTACGACGAACAATTGCGGCCCGCGCGCTTGCTTCATCGATCCCATCAGTTCGGTTGCATCGCCGCTGCGAGCGATCTCGAAGCCCATCGCGTGCAAACCATCATCGATGGCGCGCTGTTCGGTCTTGCGACGCGCGAAGCGATGCAAGCGCTCCGCGCCTGAAATGCGCAGGGTCTGCGCAAGATCACCTGCGACATAGGCAACTTGGCCGAGCAGGGACGCGGAGGGCGTGACCGCAACCCGCGCTGCATGAAACATGGAAAATCGTTGCGTCAAATGCATAAGTCGAGCGTGACGTCGGCTGTCGGCCAGCACCAAGCCGCGATAGGCGTCGGTCGTGTTGGTGTTGACCACCAGCACAGGACATCCCGTGCGTCGCGCGATTCGCTCGGCAGTCGACAGGCGCATACGATCGCCGCGCCGGCGGCGATGCTTGCCGATGACGATGAGATCCGCCCGCCAGCGTTTCGCGGCGGAGATGATCGTCTTCACGGTATCTCCGATGAGTACCGAGAGTTCAGGCTTCACGCGTGCAATGCGACGTCGTCGCGCGTGCCACTTGAGCGCATCGAGCGCATGTCCGGCTGTGCGTCCGACAAAGCGAATCGGACCTTGATCATCGACGATATGCAGCAGCATTGCCTCGCCGTTCAAGGAGTGGGTCAGGTCGAGCGCGCGATTCATCGCAGGCTCGGAACGCGACGACAAATCGGTCGCACAAAGGATGCGCAACGGTGCCTCGTTCATCTGCGCGGCGGGTTCGTTCGCTCGTGTTTGTTTTTCGACAAGATTCAACATGGCAACTCCCAATCAGAAGCTCGCACACACGCTCACGCGCGCTGCACGAACAGCGCTGAGCGCATGAAAAAGGAGAAAGGGCTCGCCCTTCGGCGAGACCGCAGCGGACTATGCGGCGGCGTGCTCAGTCGAGCGTGTTGCAGTCGTGCCGACGTTGGCTCGCATATCGATCGGACCTTGCCTGTCGATGGTCATTCGTTGTTTCATATTCGCCCTCCAGGCAATGCTGCCAACTCAAGAAAAACTACGCGTGGTTCACACCTTCGCTACGCGACTGAAGACGCGGGATTCATACTCTTGTACGTCATATACGTTGCTAATTCCATTAGGAATAAGCTTCGTACGCGTTAGATCCAAACTAACTGTCGACAAGCATCAACTCGCACCTTCCGAATAGGTCAACTGACCGCGCACGATGCGCGCAGCAGACGTAAACGGATGTTCGACGGCCTTCTGCAAACTGAGGATGTGGAGGACTTCGACGCCGCGGATGCGCAGTACATCGGCAATCAAGCCGCGATGACAACGCCACCAAACCGCTTCGGCGCACATCAACGTGATGCGCTTTTCTTTCGCCAGCGTCATTAGCTCCTGGAAGCCGTGCGCAAATTCTTCGGATTCCAGGTGATCGGCATAACCGCGAAACGACAGGTTGCGCCATGCCGTGTTGTGGGAGTCCTTGCGCGCTCGGCGTCTCCCGCCAAGTTCGGGAAACCAGCGATAGCCGATGCCCACTTCCGCCAGTGATTGCGCCAGCGTGTCTTGATCGAATTGCGGCAGACGGCGCGAACCAGGCAGGCGTCTTACATCGGCCACCGTTTGCAACTCGTATGTGGCAAGCAGCTCGACGAACTCATCGAAGCTGCGCGTCGAGTGGCCGATCGTCCAAACCGTCGTGTTCATTTCTCCTGCAGGATCGTGGCATCCGGAACCATGAAACGCCCTTGCAGCTGCAAGAGTTCACGGCGATGCAAATCGGCCAGGCGTGCGAGCTTCTGTTCACCTTTGGGGGTCAAATAGACGTGCACCAGACGGCGGTCGTCCGGGCTGACTCGACGTACGACGAGGCCGGCAGCCTCCGAGCGGGTGACGAGCGCGACGACCCCATGGTGTTTCGCCTGCAGGCGTTCGGCGAGTTCCGTCACCGAAGCGTATTCACGGCCGGGAAAACCTTTGACATGCAGTAACAGCTGATATTGCAGCGGCGTAATGCCATGGCGCCGGGTCATCTCCTCGCTCTGCCGCAAGTACCGTCTCAACTCGTAGCGAAAAGCCGCCAGCGCTTCATATTGACGCTTACCGATGGCGGGTTTGCCGTCCTTCGACCCCATGCGAATGCCTTGTGCGTGTCAGATTGCGCGCAACGTTAACAGCGTCGCACGCGGCCGGCATCTGCTCGTTGCGGTCATGCCCGATCCGTATGCCGTTACAACGATTTGTTCGGTTTGTATCACGTTGTGAGGTGTTATGTTCCCGCTCGTACTAGCGCATGCCGACACCTGCGCAGCCGCGTCATTCTTACGGGAGAACTACAAATGACCTTGCAAATTGGCGACACCGCGCCGGACTTCGAAGCGAGCACCACGAGCGGCACGATCCGCTTTCATGATTGGATCGGCTCGAACTGGAGCGTGCTGTTTTCGCACCCGAAGGATTTCACCCCGGTATGCACCACGGAATTGGGTTACACCGAGCGTCTGCGCCCCGAGTTCGAGAAGCGCGGCGTCAAGGTCATCGGCCTGTCGGTCGATTCGATCGACGATCACTCGCGTTGGGCGGATGACATCGAGGCCACTCAGGGTGCGCGCCCGCGTTTTCCGATCATCGGCGACGCCGACCGCAAGGTCGCCAATCTGTACGGCATGTTGCATCCCAAGGCGGACACCACGTTTACCGTGCGTTCGGTTTTCATCATCGATCCGGCCAAAAAGATTCGCGCGCTGATCACCTATCCGGCGAGCACCGGCCGCAACTTCGACGAGATCCTGCGCGTCATCGATTCGCTGCAGCTCACGGACAACTACAAGGTCGCAACGCCGGTGAACTGGCAGCAGGGCGGCGACGTCATCATCGTGCCC
>CAZIXV010000072.1:13923-14364 GCA_964543105.1 uncultured Steroidobacteraceae bacterium | reverse complement strand
CAAGTGTTCAAGAGCCGAGTGATCAGGTGATGAGGTGATCAGGTGATCGCGGCCCGAGGCTGGTTTAAGTATTCGTTAGGCATTTGCGCGGATCCGGTCCAATCCGGATCACCGGATCACCTCATCACCCGATCACTCTGCAGGTGGCTTGCTTGAGCGACTTCGTCCATCCCGTTCGCATTTATTGGGAAGACACTGATGCCGGCGGCATCGTCTACTACGCGAACTATCTGAAATTCATGGAGCGGTCGCGCACCGAGTGGCTGCGTTCGCTCGGCATCGAACAAGAAGTCCTGCAAGCCGCACAAGGTTTGATGTTCGTGGTCGTACACGCGGACGTGAGCTTTCGTAAGCCGGCGCGTTATGGCGACAGCTTGCAGGTGAGTTGCGCGCTCGCTGAGCGTAGCCGCGCGAGCATGACGTTTCGTCAAGCGGTCGTAC
>CAZIXV010000072.1:0-13913 GCA_964543105.1 uncultured Steroidobacteraceae bacterium | reverse complement strand
TCGAAGGCCTGGTTCGCATCGCATGTCTCGACGCGGAAAAACTCAAGCCGCGCGGGTTACCCCAAATCGTATTGAGTGAGATCGGTGGAGGAGTCAGGTAATGAGCGAGCAAATGTCGCCGCTCGAGCTGGTGCTGCACGCCAGCTTGGTCGTGCAAGTCGTAATGGTGCTGCTCTTGGTCGCATCGATCGTTTCGTGGGCGATCATGCTGCGCAAGCGGGCGGAGATCAGGCGCGCGCGCAGCGAAGCTGATCGCTTCGAGGAAGTGTTCTGGTCAGGCGGCGATTTGTCGTCGATGTTTCGCTCCATCGATCAAAGCCGGCGCGTGACCAAGGGCATGGAGGCAATCTTCGAATCGGGATTCCGCGAATTCACCCGTCTGCGCCAACACGGCGCCGTCGCAGCGGCTCAGTTGATCGAAGGCTCGCGCCGCGGCATGCGCGTCGCGTTGCTGCGTGAAACCGACCGCCTCGAGAACGGCCTCGCCATGCTCGCAACGATCGGCTCGACGAGTCCCTACGTCGGTCTGTTCGGCACGGTGTGGGGCATCATGGGTGCCTTCATCGGGCTGGGCGATGTGCAGCAAGCCACGCTGCAAGCGGTTGCGCCGGGCATCGCCGAAGCGTTGATTGCCACCGCCATGGGTCTGTTCGCTGCGATCCCCGCCGTCATCGCCTACAACCGTTATGCCGATCAGGTCGGCCGCATGGAATTGCGTTACGACGCCTTCGCCGAGGAGTTTTCCTCCATCCTGTCGCGACATGGCAATCAATCGCTGAAGAATGCGCCCGAGGGTCGCGCATGACATCGCAAGGCCGCAACCGGCGGCGCCTCGTCGCCGAAATGAACGTCGTGCCTTACATCGACGTCATGCTCGTGCTGCTCATCATCTTCATGGTGACGGCGCCGTTGCTGACGCAAGGCATCAAGGTCGATCTACCGAAAGCCGCGGCCGAGCCATTGCCGGCGGATTTGAGCGATGTCACCCCGCTGATTCTGAGCGTTGATGCCGCGGGGAACTACTACTTGAGCATCGGCGCGCAGGACGTGATCGAAGAGGACGAGGTGGTTGCGCGCGTTTCGGCCGTGTTAAGCCGGGAACCTAGAACGCCCGTGCTGGTCGAGGCAGATCAGAGCGTCCCGTATGGGCGCGTCGTAAGGGGCATGGCATTGCTGCAACAATCCGGTGCGGAGAAGGTCGGTTTCATCACCGATCCCGATACCGCACGCCGAGCCAACGAGCGTCGCTGAACGCTTTCAGTCGATGGCAGTCGCGCAGCAGCCCAACTGGCTTTCATCGCATTGGCCGTACTTGCTCGGTGCGGTGCTACTGCATGCGGCTATCGCCGCAGTGTTCGGGCTCGCCATGACGAAGTGGCGCGACGATGCGACGCCGCCGATGCTGGCGATCGAAGCTTTCATCGTCGATGAGCAGCAGCTCGCGAAGATGGCGCCGCCGCCGCCCGATCGGGAACGCGAACGCCGAGAGGCGGAGGCACGTGCGGCAGAGGAACTGCGTCTTCAACAGGAGGCCGCGCAGGCTGAAGAGCAACGCCAGGCTCAAGAGCGCGAGCAGGAGCGTCTTCGCGAAGAACAGGTCGTGCGCGAACGCGAGGAGCAAAAGCGTATTGCGCAGCAAGTCGAAGAGCAGCGCGCGCGCGAGCAACGCGAACGCGAAGAAGCCGAACGCAAACGCAAGCTCGAGGCGGAGCGCCAGGCGAAACTCGAAGCAGAGAAAAAGGCCGAAGCCGAGCGCCAGCGCGTTGAGGAGATTCAACGCAAGCAACGTGAGCGCGAGGAAGCCGAGCGTAAGCGCCGTCAGGCGGAAATCGATGCGCGCGAGCGCGCCTTACAGAATGAACTCGCTGCGGAAGAGGAGTTGATGCGGGCACGCACCTCCGGGGCAATGAGTCAGTATCAGGCGATGATTCAGCAGCACGTGGAGCGACGCTGGAGTCGTCCGGGCTCGGCGCGCCCGGGAATCGAGTGTCTCGTGAACGTGACGCAATCGCCGAACGGCACGGTGCTACGCGTTCAGGTCGGCCGTTGCAATGGCGATCAGGCCGTGCGGCAATCGATCGAGAACGCGGTGCAGAAGGCCTCGCCGCTACCTTTGCCGCCCGATATGCGTTTGTTCGAACGCAATCTGCAGTTCATTTTCAAACCGGCCGATTGATCGGCCGATGGAGAAGCGAATGATTAGAAAACTGATGAGCCGTTGGACGCTGCTGGCAGTTTGTTTGTTTGCCGGCACGGCCGCCCACGCGCAACTCGTGATCGAAATCACCCGCGGCCAGGAGAATGCGGTGCCGATTGCCATCGTACCGTTCGGCTGGGAATCGACGGGCACCGCACCCTTCGATGTGGCCGAGGTGGTCGCGGCCGACCTGCATCGAACCGGACGGTTCGCACCGCTCGATCGCAAAACCATGATCGATCGTCCGACGAGCGGCGAGGAGATTCGCTTTCAAGACTGGCGTTATCTGCGCACGGACTTCATTGCCGTCGGCAAGTTGATGCCCGATGGCGCGAATCGATTCGCGGCGCAGTTCGAGCTCTATAACGTTCTCAATGGACAGCGCTTGGCAGGACAGCGCTTGACGGCAAGCGCGGATTCGCTGCGCGCGCTATCGCATCGGATTGCAGACATCATTTTCGAGCAGCTCACGGGGATTCGCGGCGCCTTCTCGACGCGCATTGCCTTCATCGCGGCCGAAGGCACACCGCCGAAGCAGCAATACAGATTGATCGTTGCGGACGCTGACGGCGAAAACCAACGGGTGGTCGCAAGTTCACCAGAACCACTGATGTCGCCGGCCTGGTCGCCCGATGGCCAAAGTCTCGCGTATGTCTCTTTCGAGAACAAACAATCCGAAATCTATGTGCAGACACTCGCGACGGGCGAGCGTCGACGCGTCTCCGCGCGCGCCGGCATCAATGGTGCGCCTGCGTGGTCGCCCGACGGCAGGACACTGGCGTTGACGCTCTCGCGCAAAGATGGCGATGTGGATGTCTACACGCTCGATCTGCGCTCGCAGATGCTGACGCGCATGACCTTCGATCCGTCGATCGACACCGAACCGGCGTGGTCGGCGGACGGCCGCAAGTTGTATTTCAATTCCGATCGCGCAGGCTCGCCGCAGATCTATGAAATCGACGTCAGCAATCCCAAACGCCCCACACGCGTGACGTTCGAAGGTAATTACAACGCGCGTCCGCGCGTCTCGCCTGACGGCAAACAGCTGGCAGTGGTGTATTCGGATCGTGGCAGCTTCCGGATTGCGACCGTCGATCTGGCGTCGAAGGCGGTGCAGATCCTCTCCCAAGGACGTCAGGACGAAAGCCCGAGTTTCGCGCCGAACGGCGCAACCTTGATCTACGCGACGCAGGATCGCGGGCGCGGCGTGTTGGCCACCGTGTCGATCGACGGGCGGGTGCAACAAACCCTTGCGGCCGCAAGCGGTGACGTGCGCGAGCCGGTTTGGTCGCCATTCCCGCCGAATTAAGCGCGCGGTGCGGCCTGTTTGCATGGTGAGGGCCGCCTGCTTGTGGCAGAATTTCCCGCGCTTTTGCGGCGTTTCACGCCTGATGAAGCGCGCAATGTTTGCATGATTCGAGTTTCGCATTGACCCCAAGATTGCCTTGAGCCACGGGATGACCCGAGGAGACGAACGCATGCGTGTGCAACGGTTGTTGACGATTTGCAGTGTCCTGATGATGAGTGCCGTGCTGGCCGGTTGCGCCAAGGATCCGCAAACCTTGCCGGATTCGGGTGAAACACCCGTCGATCCCGGCGCCACGACCGGCACGACCTCCGGCAGAGATGTGACTGGCTCGGAGCTGAGCGCCGAGCAACGCGAACTCGAACAGCTGCGTCAGACCGGCGTAATCGTGTATTTCGATTTCGACCGCGCTGAAATCAAATCCGAATACGTGCCGATCGTCGCCGCGCATGCGAAGTATCTGAATGGCAATGCCAGCCGCCGCGTGCGGCTCGAAGGTCACTCCGATGAACGCGGCTCGCGCGAATACAACATCGGCCTGGGCGAGCGACGCGCACAAGCGGTGCGGCGCGCGCTGATGCTGCAAGGCGTGAACGACACGCAGATCACGACCGTGAGCTACGGCGAGGAACGCCCGGCAGTCGCGGGTAGCGATGAAACCTCGTATTCGCGTAATCGTCGCGTCGAGCTCGTCTATACGCGCTGACATGGCGCACGGCAGCACGTTCCTCATCCGCCAGCGGGCGGGTGAGGGCGAGCTGGCCCTCCGAAGATCAATCGTTTCGAGGAAGATTCCCATGCGCACGCTCACTGGCCTTGCGATTTGTGCCCTGCTGGCAGGGTGCGCAACTTCGCCCGAACAGGACCCGGTCGTGCAGCGCATGACTGAGATCGACAGCCGATTGCTGCGAATCGAACGCGTGCTGGCGAATCAAAGCCTGCTCGATCTTTCCCAACGGATCGAAGCCTCGCAGAACGAGCTGCGGGTGCTGCGCGGTCAACTCCAGGAACTCGAGCACAACGTCAATCGCACGCAGGATCAGCTGCGCGAGCAATACGCCGATGTGGATCGCCGTGTCGCTGCATTGGAAAGCGCCGGCGGCGGATTCGGCAGCACCGCAGGCGCGGCGGGTTCGCTCCCCGTGCCGCAAGGCGACGATCGCGCGAATTACCAGGCAGCCTTCGATTTGCTGAAAGACGGCAAATACACCGAAGCAACGGCCGCTTTCAAACAGTTCATTTCGACCTTTCCGAACAGCGCGCTCGCGGACAACGCATGGTATTGGCTCGGCGAATCTCACTACGTGACGGGCCAATACGCAGAAGCGTTGAAGAGCTTCCGCACCGTCATCGATCAATTCCCCGCCTCGCGCAAAATGCCCGATGCGCTCTTGAAAATTGGTTATTGCAATTACGAACTCAAGAACTGGGCGGAAGCACGCGCAGCGCTGAATCAAGTCGTACAACAGTACGCAGACACGACGGCCGGCCGACTCGCCAGTCAGCGCATCGCAAAGATGGACGGCGAGGGAAGGTGAACCGTTGCCTCGCACGGCGAGCCTGAGCCGTGACCCAGCTTTCCGACGCCACGCTTGCCGCCGCACCATTGCGAGTCAAGCTGACCGAAATTTTTCTATCGATCCAAGGCGAAGCCGACCATGCCGGGTGGCCGACGGTCTTCGTGCGCCTGACGGGATGTCCGCTGCGTTGCCACTACTGCGATACGGCGTATGCGTTCTACGGTGGGGAATGGCATTCGCTCGATGACGTCATCGCCAAAGTCCGCGCCTTCGGCGTCGATCATGTCTGCGTTACAGGCGGCGAACCGCTAGCCCAGAAGCATTGCGTGGTGTTGCTCACGCGGCTGTGCGATGCGGGATTCAAGGTGTCGTTGGAGACGAGTGGCGCGCTTGATGTGAGCGAAGTCGATGTGCGTGTCGCGCGCGTCATCGACATCAAGACACCCGGAAGCGGGGAGGTCGCGCGCAATCGGCTGGAGAACCTCGATGATCTGCGCCATAGCGATCAGCTCAAATTCGTCATCTGCAGTCGCGCCGATTTCGATTGGGCGCGCGACTTCGTGCGCACGCATTCGCTGAATGAGCGTTGTGCGGTGCTGTTCAGTCCGAGCTATGGGCAAGTCGAAGCGCGCGAGTTGGCGCAATGGATATTGGATGAGCGCCTGCCCGTGAGATTTCAGATTCAACTCCACAAGTCGCTGTGGGGCGATGCGCCGGGGCATTGAGCAAATGTCGAAGCGTGCAGTCGTATTGGTTTCGGGCGGTTTGGATTCCGCAACGGTGTTGGCGCTCGCGGGCAGCCAGCAGCTCGAGTGTTACGCGTTGAGCGTCGACTACGGCCAGCGCCATCGCGCCGAGCTGCTGGCCGCAGATCGCGTCGCACGCGCCCTGGGGGCAGTTGAGCATCGCACCATGCGCATCGATCTCGGTGGCATCGGCGGCTCCGCTTTGACGGATGCAAACATCGCCGTGCCCGAGGCACCGCAGATCGGGATTCCGGTGACGTACGTGCCCGCGCGCAATACGGTGATGCTGTCACTGGCGCTCGGCTGGGCTGAGGTGCTCGGCGCAGAACAGATCCACATCGGGGTGAACGCGATCGATTACTCGGGCTATCCGGATTGCCGGCCGACGTTCATTGCGGCCTTCGAGCGCGTCGCGAATCTCGCGACGAAAGCAGGGGTCGAAGGCACGAGCGCATTTCGCGTCGTGGCACCGCTCATCGATTTGACGAAGGCCGACATCATTCGGCGCGGCACAGCGCTCGGGGTGGATTATTCGCTGACGGTCTCGTGTTATCAGGCGGATGATGATGGTCGGGCCTGCGCGCGCTGCGATGCCTGCCGGCTGCGACGCGAGGGTTTTTCAGCCGCAGGCGTCGCAGACCCCACGCGATACTTTCGATGAGCCCCTCTGATGGGTATGATGCGCGCCCCTAACGTACCGCGGTCGGCCGATCGGCCACCGAGCGTGCGGGTCCGGAACCACGTCGCGTAACGTCGATTCCGGCAATCTCCATCTGGTTAGTCGCCAGCTTGGTTCGTGTGGGTCGGTAGCTCAGTTGGTAGAGCACTGGACTTTTAATCCATTGGTCGAGGGTTCGAGTCCCTCCCGACCCACCACTCCTTCAGATTCCTGCCAAATCCTTGGGCGCCCCTGAGCGGGCGATCTCCATTCTGTTTGCGCACTTGCGCTCATCGGCAGAAGCCGCAAAGCGTCGCCATTTGTCGACTTGTTTACGACAGGGGGCCGGCTTATTGTCCAATTCGTTGCGCCAGCTTCATGACACCGGGTTTTCGCTACTCGCACGATGAGTTCACCAGTCGCTTCCGACACTGCCTCCGTGTTCGCCCCGTTCGGTTTGAACGGCAATCCGTTCGGGCCTTGTGAAGACGACGCCACTTTCTTTCCTTCCGATCAGCATCTGCGCGCGCTGGAATTCATGGGGCACACGCTGTGGACGCGCGCCCGTCTCGGCGTCGTCATCGCCAAGCACGGGTGCGGCAAGAGCCTGTTAATTTCCCGCTTCATTCGCGACCTCGACGATCGCGTGATCGTCGCTGCGGTGAATCGCGAATCCATCACTGCGCGGGATTTTCTTCTCGAGATCCTCGCTCAATTCGGCATTCAGCTGCGCGCTGACGACAAGATCGATCGTCGTCCGCTCGCCGAGCGCTTCGTTTCCCACCAAGCCACGACGGGACGTCTGTGTGTACTCATCGTCGAGAACGCGCAGAGCATGCATCCCTCAGTGCTGGAAGAGCTGCGAGCGCTTGCGACGCTGCAGCATGATGGCGCGCGCATTTTGAAGGTCTTGCTGCTAGGACAGCCCACGCTTGCGCATGTGCTCGACTCACCGCGCATGGCTGAGCTCATGTCGGTCGACGCCCCGCGCTTCACGCTCGATCCGCTGAGCGATGATCAAACCGCGGCGTACGTCGCCCACCGCCTGCGCGCCGCTGGCGCCGTGAGTCCCGATTTCTTGATGCCGCACACCTTGATGCCGCTGATTCATCTGTGCTCAGGCGGTGTGCCGGCGCAGATCAACCGGCTGTGCGAACGCGCCCTGACCATTGCGCTCGAGGAGCGCGCAGCGCGTTTGACACCCGCCGCGCTCGAGCGAGCGATCGATGAAGTCGGATTGCGAACCCGTGCGATCTCGGCGCAGTCGAGCATGAAGGGCCCTGCGACTGAGCCGCCGGAATCGAAACTCATCGTGAGCGTGCAGGGCAGTGCAGAGCGCGAAGTGACCTTAATGAGCGACCGCGTCCTCATTGGTCGTGGCGATGAAGCCGACGTGCGGATCGATTCCGTGTTCGTGAGCCGCTATCACGCATTGATCTTGCGAGATGGCCAACAGGACGTGTTGCTGGACCTGGGCAGCACGAACGGCTTGCTCGTCAATGGGCGACGCATCGTCCGGCGTGCGTTGCGCGACGGCGATCTGATTCAAATCGGCCCCACCCGCGCGACTTACCTGACCTCCTTGCCGGCCGCGTCTACGGCCGAGCAACTCGACCCGGGCGCGACCGTGACATTCGCCCGACCAGGCTTTCCCGGAAACCTCAGTGAGGAAGAACGCTCCGTCGTTGGATTTGGCCGCACAGACGGCTGACGGCGATCCCGGTTGACCGATGGCAGCAAGAACATCGCCAGCGCCGGCCTTCCGGCTATGACCGCACGGAATCTCGTCGGAACGATGCGCCTCTTCAGCTTGCTGCCCGGCAGGCCTGCCAGTACAGTGGCGACCTCCCAAAGTTCGAGTGTTCTCGCCGTTTCCCGTTGTCTTTGGATCCTCAAAGCGGCGAGTCGATGGCTGCCACCTCGACGTGCAGCAACAAAGTAAGAGAAGCGTAGGTCCCGTGGATCGTTGGCGAGTACATAAGTTCGGCGGCTCGAGTGTCGCCGACGCAGTTTGCATGGAGCGTGTGGCGAAAATCCTGGAGGAGGATCGCACGCCTTGTTTGGCCGTCGTGCTTTCCGCCTGCCGCGGCGTCACGGACGCGCTTTTGAATCTCATTGCAGCCGCCGAAGCGCAGGAAACCGATCTCCAGGCGCGCATTCAGCAGATTTACGATCGTCACCAGACCATTGCGGACACCTTGCTCGAAGGCGAGGTACGCGCTCAGTACCTCGAGACGCTGAGCCACGACTGCCGCAACATTCTCAACATCCTGCAAACAGTTCAGCTGATTCGCGCCGCGTCCCAGATCGTTCGCGACCTGATTTCCGGCTACGGTGAGATCTGGTCGACCCGCTTGTTCTCTGCGTATCTACGCGCCCGCGGTCGCCGGCCCGGCACGGTCGAATGGATCGATGCGCGCGAAATCCTGTTGATCGAGTGGGGACCGTTGGGTCCTGCGGTTCAGTGGGAAGCATCGCAGGAAAAGATTGCGCAGGCGCTGCCGCGCGATACCCATGCGACGCTCATCGTCACCGGCTACATCGCGCGCGATACGAAAGGGTTGCAGACGACGCTCGGCCGCAATGGCAGCGACTTCTCGGGCGCAATCTTCGGCTCGTTGCTCGATGCGGAAGAAGTTCATATCTGGACGGACGTCGATGGCGTCTTGAGTGCGGATCCAAGGTTGGTCCCCGATGCGAAAGTGATCGACTCGCTGTCGTACAACGAGGCAATGGAACTTGCCTACTTCGGCGCCAAAGTCATTCATCCACAAACCATGGCGCCGGCTGTTGCGAAGAACATTCCGATCCGAATCCGTAACACCTTCGCGCCCGAAAAGCCCGGTACGCTCATTTGCGAAAATCCGACTTCGCCGATGCTCGTCAAAGGCATTACGAGCATCGACAAGGTCGCACTCGTAAACGTCGAAGGCGCCGGCATGATCGGCGTGCCAGGCACCGCACACCGCCTGTTCGGTGCGCTGCGCGATCACGGCATTTCGGTGATTCTGATCTCGCAAGGCAGCTCCGAACATTCGATCTGTTTCGCGATCCCCGAAGTCGAAGCAACGCGGGCCGAACGCGTCGTTCGTCAGGCGTTCGAAAGCGAGTTGCGGCTGGGGCAGATTCAGAGCGTCGAGGTGACCACCGGATGCGCCACGCTCGCCGTGGTGGGCGATGGCATGGCCGGACTGCATGGCGTGGCGGCGAAAGTGTTCAGCGCGCTTGGCAATGCCTCCGTCAATGTGCGCGCGATTGCGCAAGGCGCGTCCGAGCGCAATATCTCCGTCGTCATCGACGCCAAACAAGCCTCGCGAGCGCTGCGCTCGGTACATTCCAGTTTTTATTTGTCGCCGCATACCGTCTCGATCGGCCTGATCGGTCCCGGACTCGTCGGCGGCGTCCTGCTCGATCAGCTCGCCACGCGCATCGAACATTTGTCGCGCGAACTGAAGGTGGATTTGCGCGTGCGCGGCATCATGAGCTCGCAGCACATGTTGCTCGAGAGATCATCGATTCCTCTGCAACACTGGCGTGATGCCTTCAAGGCAAACAAGGTGCCGAAGGATCTCACGGCGTTCGCCGAGCACATCAATGCCGATCATCTGCCGCACGCGATCATCATCGATTGTTCTGCGAGCGAGGAGGTTGCAGCGCGCTATCCAGGCTGGCTCGCGAGCGGCATTCACATCGTGACGCCGAATAAAAAAGCCAACAGCGCCGATCTCGACTTCTATGCCCGACTGCAAGAAGCGCGGCGCCAGGGCGGGGCGCACTATCTATATGAAGCAACGGTCGGCGCAGGCTTGCCGATCGTGCAGACGCTGCGCGATCTGCGCGATACGGGCGATGAAATCCATCGTGTCGAAGGCATTCTCTCCGGCACGCTCGCCTATCTGTTCAACGTTTGGGACGGCACCAAGCCGTTCTCCGAAATCCTCCGTAATGCCAAGGCCATGGGATATACGGAGCCCGATCCACGCGATGATCTCTCCGGCATCGATTTCGCGCGCAAGCTCATCATCCTGGGTCGTGAGATGGGCCTGAATCTCGAGATGACAGACGTGCAGCTCGAAGGGCTCGTACCGCCACAATTGCAATCGTGTTCCTTGGCCGAATTCCTCGATCGCTTACCGGAGTTCGATGCGCTCATGGCGCAACGGCTCGAAGCAGCGCGCTCGCGCAACTGCGTGCTGCGCTACGTCGGCGCCATCGATGCGGCGAGCGGTAAGGCGGCGGTCGGATTGATGGAACTCGATCGCACACATACGTTCGCCAACATCAATCTCACGGACAACGTCGTGCGCTTCATCACTCGGCGCTACGACAAGAATCCGCTGGTCGTGCAAGGCCCGGGTGCGGGACCGGAAGTGACGGCGGGCGGCATCTTTGCCGATCTATTGCGAGTGTGTGCGTACCTGGGCGCAAAACTGTGACGAAACAATCTGCGATTGCATTTGCGCCTGCGAGCGTAGGGAACGTTGCCGTCGGCTTCGACGTGCTCGGACATAGTTTTCAAACGATCGGCGATCGCGTCTCGGCACGGCGAATCGACACCCCTGAGGTGCGAATCGCACGCATCGATGGCGCAGTGGGCGAGCTGCCCCTCGAGCCTGAAAAAAACACGGCCGGCATGGCGGTGCTCAGCATGGTGCGGGAGTTGCCGCTCGATTTCGGCATCGAGCTTGCGATCGAGAAGGGCATTCCGCTCGGCTCGGGGCTCGGCGGTTCTGCCGCCTCTGCGGTTGCCGCCGTCGTTGCTGCGAACGCGCTGTTACCGAAACCGCTGTCGAAGCTCGAGCTGCTGAAGTTCGCGATGAAGGGTGAAGCCGTCGCAAGCGGCGCCGTACACGTCGACAACATCGCACCTTCGCTGTTTGGCGGTTTGGTGCTCACGGTCGGTATCGACAATCCGAACGTCAAACAAATTCCGGTGCCGAAGAGCGTGCGATGTGTGTTGGTCCATCCGCACATGACGCTCAATACGCGCGCCGCACGCGAAATTCTCAATCGCTCCATCGATCTATCGAATGTGATCTGGCAATCCGCGAACCTCGCAGGGTTTCTGACCGGCTGCTTTACCGACGACATTCAATTGATTCGCGAATCGCTGGAAGACGTGATCATCGAGCCGCAGCGCAAGGTGTTGATCCCTGGCTTTCAGGAGGTCAAGGACGGCGCGATGGGCAACGGCGCGCTTGGCTGTTCGATCTCGGGCGCAGGTCCGACCGTCTTCGCCTGGTGCGAGGAGGCCGACGCCGAACGCATTCGCACGGCGATGGTGGATGCATTCAAGAGGCACGGCATGGAAAGCGATGCCTGGATTTCGACGCTCGAGCCCGTTGGCGCGCGCGTGGTCGATTGAGTAGGTACGACGATTACAACGATGCACTACATCAGCACCCGTAACTCCGCTCATCGAGTGACATTGAGTCAGGCGATCGCCCAAGGGATCGCGCCGGACGGTGGTCTGTACGTTCCTGAAACATTCCCGCATTTCGTCGCGCATCGATTCAGCGACGTTTACGAGATGCCGGAAATCGGCGAACGGCTGTTATCAGCGTTTGCCGAGGGTGATCCGCTGCAGGCAGAGATCGGTGAGATCTGCCGCGAAGCGTTCGATTTTCCAACGCCCGTTGTCCCGCTCAAGAACGCGCCGTCACCGGCGTCGGTGCTCGAGCTTTTCCACGGTCCGACCTCTGCCTTCAAGGACTATGGGGCGCGCTTTCTGGCCGCGACGCTCGCGCGTATTCGCCGCGGTGCGCCGAAGAAGCTCACGATTCTCGTCGCAACTTCCGGCGACACCGGTGGCGCCGTCGCTGCAGCATTCCATCGTCGACCCGAATTCAATGTGGTCGTGTTGTATCCGAAAGGTCAGGTCTCGCCGCGTCAGGCGCAGCAGCTCGCCTGCTGGGGCGATAACGTGAGCACGTATTGCGTGCGTGGCACCTTCGATGACTGCCAGCGCATGGTGAAGGAAGCCTTCCTCGATCCAGCGCTCGCTGAGACCCACCAACTGTCATCGGCGAACAGCATCAACGTCGGACGTCTCTTGCCGCAGATGGTGTACTACGCGAAGGCGGGTCTCGAGCTCTGGCGCGAGCTGGGCAAGCGCGTCAATTTCATTATTCCTGCCGGTAACCTCGGCAATTCGCTCGCGTGTATTTGGGCGCGTCACATCGGTCTGCCGATCGGCGAGATCGTGCTCGCGACGAACGCGAATCAAAGCGTCACCGAATTCTTGCGCACCGGCGAATGGCTGCCGCAACCGAGCATTCAGACGCTCGCCTCGGCGATGGACGTGGGCAATCCGAGCAACATGGAGCGGCTGCGAACGTTGCATCCTGACTTCGAAGAGTTGCAAGCGCAGCTCGGCGCCTCAAGCGTCGATGACATCGAGATTCGCGCCACGATCCGCCGCGATTCCCATGAATTGCAGCAGACCTGGTGCCCGCACACCGCGACCGCCGCGAAAGTGTATCGACGCCTTCTGTCGCGCGGCGCAAAAGGGCATTGGGTCATCGTGTCGACCGCACACGCGGCAAAATTCAACGAAGTCGTCGAGCCGCAAATCGGTCGTGAAGTCGACGTCCCGCCGAGCCTTGCTGCATTGCTCGCGTTGCCTCGGCAAGAGAAAGAACTCGAGCCTTCATTGGCCGCACTAAGGGCTGAGCTGCAAAGCTGATGCCCACGTTAGACGAGATTCCGAGGTGGGTGTGGCCGGTCGCGGGCGCCGTGGTCGTTGCGGCCGGCCTGTTCTGGCTGTTCGTACAATTTCGCGCCTATCGTTGGCGCAAATCGATCGACGCATCGATCGAAAGCATCGCGTACGAGATGTTGAAGAACGTGCTCGTACCGAACGGCAACGGCGGACAGATTCACATCAACTATTTGCTGTTAACGCAACGCGGCTTGCTGGTCGTGGATCTGCTCGATCACGCGGGCGCCGTCTTCGCGGGCGATCAGATGCTCGAATGGACCGTCATCGGCAAGAAGCGGCGCTTCACGTTCGCCAATCCACAGCATGCCCTTTACGATCGGATGGCCGCGATTCGCCTCCTGACGGGACCGGTGCCCGTCGATGGCCGCGTGCTGTTCACGACGCGCAGCGATTTCCCCAAGGGCAAACCGCGCTACGTCACCCGCCTCGATGAACTCACGAACGATTTCCCGGCCGTCGACACCGCACGCGGCAACATCACCGCTGCCTTCGGCGAAGTATGGGCGCACGTGAAGAAGCATACGGAGCCGAATCCGCTGGCGACTTGAACCAGAAGGTGATGTGGGTGATCTGGTGATCAAGGTGATCCGGTGATCGCGCCAGATGAAGATCACTCATCACTCATCACTCATCACTCATCACTCATCACCTCATCACTCCCTCACAGCATGCGCCGCAACAACATGCGCCACGCACGCTGTCACTTTCTTCCCCGTCTCGATATCCAAGAATTCGTTCGGTCCATGCGCATTGGATTGCGGACCT
>CAZIXV010000071.1:0-14423 GCA_964543105.1 uncultured Steroidobacteraceae bacterium | reverse complement strand
GGGCATTGCGCCGGCGATCATTCAAAAAGCCGAACTCGATGAACCGACGAAATCTGCGGCATTCTGGCTGAGCGCTGCTTTCGGTCTGGTGCTCGGCCTTGTCGTTGCGATTGCGGCTCCACTGCTGGCGCTGTTCATGGAAGAACGCGAACTGACGGGACTGTTGTGGTTGTTGGCGCTCACATTTCCGATCGCGGGTCTTGCCATCGTCCATCAAGCCTTGCTCGAACGCGACAGCAAGTTCGCGCTCATCGCGCGCATCGAAATCATCTCGCTCGTCACCGGTTTCATCATTGCCGTCGTCGCAGCGCTCGCCGGCGCGGGCGCCTACAGTCTCGTCTTTCAGTCGCTCGCCACCGCGATACTGACGTCAGTACAGCTGTGCGTGTGCGCGGCATGGCGCCCCTCGAGATCCTGGTCCCTCGAGCGGATTCGCGGTCTGTGGCGCTTCAGTCGCGACATGCTCACGTTCAATCTCGTGAACTATTTTTCGCGTAATGCGGATGCACTGATCATCGGCAAGTTTCTCGGCGCAGCGCCTCTGGGCGTGTATTCGCTTGCCTATCGAATCATGTTGTTCCCGCTGCACAATCTCACGTTCGTTGCCAACCGCGCCTTGTTCCCGGTGATGAGCCGGCAGCAGGCGCAGCCGCACCACATCGCGTCGATGTATTTGCGCAGCGTATCGGTCATTACCTTTTTCACGGCGCCGCTCATGGCCGGCTTGTTCGTACTGCGCGAGCCCTTCGTGGGCGCCGTGTTCGGACCGAGCTGGCTTGCCGTCGCAGACATCATCCTGTGGCTCGCGCCCGTTGGCTTCATCCAATCTATAGTCAGCGCGTCAGGACCTGTCTTCATGTCCCTGGGGCGCACTGCGACGATGCTTCGAATCACGATCGCCGCATCGACATTGCACGTCGCAGGGTTCGTCATCGGCGTTCGCTGGGGAGTCACCGGCGTCGCCGCGAGCTACTTGGTGACGAATCTCATCATGGCGGTTCCCACGCTCATCCTCGTCATGCGCTGCCTCGGCGCGCAGTTCAGCGCGTTGGTCAACGCCGTACGCCGGCCGGTCTTGTTGAGTCTTGCAATGGCGTTCAGCTTGCACGTTGCACGCGTTGAACTTACCGCGCTGCAGCTTTCAGTCATTGTTGAACTTGCGGTGTTGATCGGTACGGGTGGGGTTCTGTACTTTGCGCTGGCGCATTTCGCGGCCGGCGCCTTGGAGCGCGACGTGTTCAAGGCGTTGCTCAGGAAGGCTTGAAGAACATGCACTTCAAATCATTCGGCGACCTCGCGCGCGACATTTCGAAACACGTGGCGCGCATTCCGCTCGATGTAGATCTCATCGTCGGCATCCCTCGCAGCGGCATGATGGCGGCGTCCATGCTGGCGTTGATGCTGAACAAGAAGTTTTGCGATGTCGCCGCCTTTCTCGACAATCGCTCGCTGCAACACGGACGCACCCGCATCCCAAGCAATGGTGATCTCGCCTATCCGCTGCAGGCACGCACCGTTTTGGTGCTCGACGATAGCGTCGACAGCGGCGCATCGATGCGCGACGTGCTGGCCGAGATGGAAGTATTGCGCGAGGGCCGCACGTTCATCACCGCCGCTGTCTATGCAAGCAAGCCTGGCACGCGCGCCGTGGATATTTACTTCGAGCGAGTGGACATGCCACGCGTGTTCGCCTGGAATTTGTTTCATCGCAATGAGCTCGCGCAGTGCTGCGTCGATATCGATGGCGTGCTGTGCAACGACCCTACGCACGATGAAAACGACGACGGGCCGCGCTACTTACGTTTCTTGGAAAGTGCCACGCCGCTCGCCCGGCCTACGTATCGTATCGGGCATCTGGTGACGAGCCGTTTGGAGAAGTATCGCGAGCCGACGCTTCGCTGGTTGCACGCGCACGGTATTCAGTTCGGCGAACTGCATATGCTGGATCTGCCCTCAGCGGTCGAACGCCGCAGGCTCGGCTGTCATGCGGATTTCAAAGCCCGTGTGTATCGCTCGATCGATACGGCAACCTTGTTCATCGAAAGCGATCCCAAGCAGGCGGGCGAAATCGCGCGGCTGTCAGGCAAACCCGTGTTGGATTACACGAGCCAATCCCTCGCAACGCCCGTATGGAACGGCGCGCTGGTCGCAGCGGGCTATTCGAGCTTACGCCGCAGGATCGTGAATCGCCTCCAGCGCCTGGCGTTGTAGGTCGGAATTCATGCCGACTGCTTGAGCGTGTCGGGCTGAACCCCGACCTACATTCCTTACGCCCGCCGCCTCAACATATCGATGAGCTGACGCCACATCGTCGGCACACCAAAAGGAACGATGATCAGAAACGCGAGGCCGCCAGCGCCAGCGCCGACGGCCAGCGCCGCATAGTTCGGCGCGCCCGCTCGCGCTGTCGCGATGCTCGCGAGCCAGGCAACGCATGCGACTGCGGCACTGACGAGCGCCGAAGGCAACCAGGCTCGATAGAACTCACGCATGGGAATGCCGCCCGTCCGCAAGGCGACCGTAGCGTTGATGGGGGACATCACCAATGAGCGCGCTGCAAAAGCGAGCGCTACGAGCTCGAATCCACCCAGGTGGGCGCTGAGCGGAAACAGCACACAACCCACGACAACATACGCCGCCAGCAATGCCATCCAGCGAGCCGGGTAACCGGTCGCGAGCAACAAGCCGCCGTTGAACCAGAACGGACCGATGATGACGCCTGCAAGCGCAAGCCATCGCAGTACCGGCGCAGCCGCTTCCCAGCGTGCGCCGAACACGACGTCGACGAAGAGCGTCGCGAGTGCGCACAACGAAGCAAATGCCGTCATCGACAACAACGAACCGCCGCGCACCAGGCGCAAGAACATGCTCTTCAGCGCCAGCGCGTCATGCTTGACGCGCGCCATCAGCGGCACTGACACGGAGTCGATGACCGAATTGAACATCTCACTGACGTGCTGATAAACGCGCAGCGCCACCGAATAGAACCCCAACGCCGTTGCGCCAAGCACCCAGCCGACGATGAGCGAATCCAGACGGCCATGAATGACACCGATCGAGCGCGCGCCGAACACCGCGAACCCATAGCGCAATGGCGCGCCCATGGTGGCACGAGAAAACATGAAACGCGGCCGAAAGCGCGCGCCCACCATGACCGCGATGAGCGCGACCGAATTCTCGACAAGTTGCTTGATGACCAGCGCCCAGACACCGAAGCCTTTGAAGGCGCAAATGACACCGGCAATGCCACCGCATAACGCCGCGATGAGATTGCGATACGCGAGCTGCTTGAACGCAAGCGACTTGCGCATGATGGCATCGGGCACGCGCGCCGCCGCCACGAGCGGCAGACTCAATGCCATCCACAACACCAAGGCTTCACCGGGGACGCTCGATGGCAACGTCGCGGCGACGAGCGGCGCTGCCAGCGCAAACGCGCCAGCGACTACAGATGAAGCAGCAAGCTGCACCCAGAACAAGGTGTGTTCCTGCTGCGCATCCCGGCCCTGCTGCTGCACCAGGTACTCAGCAAGACCTGCTTCGCCAAGCAGTTGCAGCAACGCGAGGTAGATGGCAATGAGGCTCACCGCACCGATCGCCTCGACCGGCAACAAACGGGTCAGCAAGACGAAAATCACGAGCGAGGCGAGCTTGCCGCCCCACGCACCGATCGCGGCCCACTTGACGTGCCCGACGATGGCTTGCGAGGTAATCAAGCGGAGTGGCGCTCCGCGGCGCGAAACGCAGGCGCGCTCAGCATGGCATCGGCCGCGGCGAAGGCCTCGGCAGGTGAATCCGCCCATGGCGCAGGCGAGAGCCGGTGCGAATACGCCCGATAGAACGCGCGGATTTTACCTTGTGAGTCACCGAGCACGACATGCGGCTGGCCGAGCAGAACACACAGGACGTGCGCGTGTAACCGATCCGTGAGTACGACGCGGCCTTGCGTGAGCAAATCGATGCCGCGACGCGTGCGCATTTCGCTCACCATCCGATACGAGCGCTGCCACAAAGAGTCGAGCACATCGGTATGCGCCATCGACCCCACGGTTTTGCGAGCCACCGAATGTGCGATCCGCGTGCCTTTCGCGAGGCGCGCCTCGGCGAAGCCAGGCTCGAGCCAATCCGAGGTCAGCCAGCCATCAGGTGGCCGCGTCTTGAGCGCTGTGGACCAATCCGCGCTTTTTTCCTTATCGCTTCGCGCCAGAATGAAAATATCCGTGTGCGGCTCGCGGCGCGCGCGCTGTGAGCCCATCATCAAAGCGAAATCAGGGCACATCTCGGTCGGGCAATCGAAGTGATCTAGCGAAAAACGGTGGCTGCGCTCGTCACGCACCAGGATTTTGAACGCGCGATGTTCGGCAACGATACGCTGCATGCGCGCCAGCGCCTCACCGGGTTCGTAGTCGATGCTTTGCGATAACTGCACCGTCGGGTGCCCTGGAAAATCCTCCAACACCCGTTCGCGCAGTCGCTGATGCCGCGCATAGAGCGTGCCGAAATTTCCGCCGCCGTGAATGAGGATGACCGTGTCATCGGTGAGCCTGCGCCGCAGCGCTTGCGGGTCGTAATTGTTCTCGCCGGAGACGTAACGGATGCGCACACCGAGTTGTGCAAGCGCGCGCAGCTCACCGAGCCAGATGAGCGAGTCGCCGATATTCGGGTGGTCGGGAAAATCGATCAAAGCGCAATTGCGCTTACCGTCCATGCAACGCCGCAGCGTGTCGACGATTTGATTTTGATAGGACCACAACGCCACGCGTTGAGCGTCATCAAGCCAGGAAAGCCCGCGACTCACACTGCCAGAAACATTATTCAAAGAAACATCCGCTTGTTCGGTGCAGCCTTTAGGGCCGCGAAAAGGCATATTCTTTTACATGTGAATGCTAGCGCGCTTCGAGCATCGACTGTCTGCATCTTTTGTCTGTCCATAACGACAGCAAACGTCATGGCCTGGCGCGGTGAACCGCACGCATGAATATCTTGCAAGCCGCGTCGCCGCGCGCCGAAGCGTACAAATGCCAAGTTCGCATGTTAGGTTCCGCCCGCGGAACCGGCCGCGCGTAACGCGCATTGCGCCCACCGCACCCATCGCGCCGTTTGCGATTTCGGACTTCTCAAGGAGTGTACGGTTGTCAGCACGGACCCAAAGCCCGGCGGCTCACACGCCACGCGGCCCGATCGAAAGTACCTCGCCTGCATGGTTCGACGTGATCAAGGAGTTCGCCCATCGCACACCGATGATCGCGGATTTGATCGAGCGCACCCATGATCGACGACGGTTCGCGCGCTTTGCGACGCACCTGGATGAGACGCTCGGCATTGCTCTGAAATGGCGCAGTGTGGATCAGGCGTTGCACGCCGCGCACGCGTGCGTCGAGCGCCTGCTTGCGCAACAACCCTCCGCAGCGCGCAAAGGATTTCCCGCAATCACGAGCATTCGCGCCGCGGACTTGCGTGCAGTCAGCCAGCTGATCGCTGCGGATCGACCGCTGTACACGAACGCAGATCTTGCGATCGCTGCGCGCATCGCGTCGATCGATCCCGCGGACCGCGAAGCCTTTTTGCTGTATCTCGCCTTGTTCTGGATCCGCCATCGTGACGCGCTCACTGCGCTTCGCGCAGCAACCAATGAACGCATCGTGCTGCATATGACGTGCCGTGCGCGCCTGCAGCGCGCGGAGCGCAGTATCGAAAGTTTTGCGTCTGCACCGAACGAAACACATTTGAAGCTCGTCGGGGGCGCAGAAAGTTATAAGTTCGACGCGGCTACCGGCTTACTCGAAGTGCCGGCTGCCGATACCTACGAATGCTTGCCCCAGAAAGTGTTTCAGGCGCTGATGCTGCTGACGCTCGCCCGCAACCCTGCTTGCATCCTGAAAGTGGACGACGATCATCGACTTGCGAACGCCTCTGCGTTGCAACGTCTGCTCACCTACGCCGCTGATGCCTCGACACCGCGGCAATTCGGCGATGTGAATCGCACACCGCTGCCCTCTGCACATCATCGTGCTTGGCACTTTGGCAAATGCAGCAACGAGGAAATCGGCGCGCGCCCGCTTGCGCTGCCCACCCCGCTCAAATGGGCCGCGGGTTCTGCAGGATACATTCTGAATCGCGCTGCATTGTGGCGCGTGACGTGGGCCAACCTGTATTACGCGCGCTGGCTCGATGAAATCCTGTATGAGGATGTCGCGCTCGCCGAGGTCGCCAGCAAGACGGGCATTCGCCTCGTCAAAACGCACATGCGAAACGCGATCGGCGCGGTGACAGAGTACTGACGCACAGCTCGCAGGAGTACGCTCAATCCGTCGCGTCGAGGCGTTCTTGATCGCGAAATCCATGGCGGCGGATCGCAGGCAACAGCACCGCATCGGCATACCCGCAGCCGCACTCGCCCGGATCCAGCTGCATACCGTCGATTGCGTGCGTGCGCGTACCGCTTCGCTGCACATTGCGCAACATCGGTTCGTAGCCCTCGCGCCAGGCCTCGACGGTCGCAAAGCGCATACGCAGCGATTTCAGGATCTGCATTCCCGCAAAATCTAAATCACCCCAGAAACGTAGCGGCCATCGTTCGTCCCGTTCACAAAACCACCATGCGGCGACGCGCTGCGCCTGCGTGATGTGCCCGGAACCCGAGAAGTGCAGCATTGCGCCCGCGCGCTCGCGCACACGTGCGGCAGTACCGCGAAAACCGGACATATAAACGAGCGCGTAGCTCGCGGCTTGCGGTATTGAGCCTTCGGCTGCGGCCGCATACGTATCTTGATTCTCGACGAACAACACGCCGCGAACGTCGCTAGGCAGATGAACCGCGACGATCACTTTGCGGTCGCGAATTTGCAGGTGCGGAAACAACGCCGCGACGAGATCGCCGCGTTCGTCGAGCACCTTTGAGTCACCCCAGAAGGCATGCGCGCTCAACTGCCGCAAGGTCGCCGGAACACGAATCGTCGCGAGCGATGCCAGCGCGCTCAACACCTCCTCGTCGCTGCGGCCAGGCACTGCAATGCGTCGCGCTTGCAGCGCGGCGCCACCTTCCGCAAATGCGTGAGCCTGCTGCGCGAGCGCCGCACGCCACCGCGCCCATGCGCCAAGCGCAGCCGGGCGACCGAGCCATTCGCGCAAGGTCGATTCGCTATCCGGCGCGAACTTCAGTTTGGCGCCGATCCAGGGTGAGTCGTACGGACTGCGGCGAGCCAGCTGAATGAGCAACACATTCATTCGCTCGAGCTCCTGAACGAGCATCCACAGCTGATCCGCCTCAGCATCCTCGCGCGCCAGACTGGGCAAGTGCGTCTCCGGCCGCAGACTGATGTACCGCGCCCGCGCGACGCCGGATTGTTTATCGAAGCGATCGACGACCGCGTGCAATAGCGCCCTGATTTCCGTCGACTCGGCCAGCCAGATGGGAGCGTTTGCACTCATCGCTCGGCGACAGACTCTCCAGCCAGCACGTCTTGCATGAAATCGAGTTCGGCTTGCTGATGCACGGTGCGGCGGTGGCGCGCCCACAGCTCCTTGATGCGTTCGGCGTGGCAGCGTTTGCGATCGACCAGAACGCGTGTATTCAGTTCCCCGCGCGGCGCGCTCGGCACCTTCGCGAACACGAATTCATTGCTGATCAAATCCATGAACGGGCCGCACTTGCTCGTGGGCATGATGAACAACAGCTGCAAACCAAGCGTGTTCGTCAGGTAGTCGATCACCTCGCGCGAACGCGTCTCGTCCATTTTGGAAAACGCCTCATCGACGAGCACCATGCGTAGATGGTTGCTTCCTTCGGCATACCGCAGCGCCGAGGTGATGCTGGCCGAACGAATGATGTACGCGGGCGTTTCAAGCTGCCCGCCACTGCCCGTTCCGTACTCCGACAACGCAATCGGCGGCTTGCCTGCCACTTCCTTGTAGATCTCGTAGCGATGGTACTTGCGGTAATCCGCGATCCGCTCCAGCTCGCGTAAGGACTTCTGTTCATCCTCACCCAGCAACAGCGCCATCAACGTCTCGCGCACTTGCGCGGATTTCGGCGAGAGGGTGGCGTCGAACAGTGTCGCGCCCTCGCCCATCGCGGGATTCTTCGCGACTTCCTCGAAGAACCGTGCGTACTCGCGGTACTCGGGCACCCAATCCTGGGCAAAGCGAAACGCTTCGCGATCCGAACCGAAACGGTGATTGACCAGCTCCTTGTTCAGCAGCTCGAGCTGGCGTTTACCATCCTGAATCGCCTGATGAATTTCCTGACACAGATTCGACACGAAGGCGTGATTGAAGCTGTGCTTCACCCGCTTCAAGTCTTCGTGCTTCTCGACGAGCACATTGTTCTTGAGCACGTTGTAGATGCGATCAATGTCCTCACGCAGCGCGCCCATCCGCTCGAATTGCGCGCCATCGTAATCTCCTGCAAACGAATAGACGATCGCATCAGACGGCCGGCACTTTTGATTGTGGGCCTGAATTGCGTGGTCGAGCGCCCGCTCACTCGCACGCAGTCGCTGATCGATCTCCGCGCGATCTTGCTCGGCACGCTGCGGCTGCAGCGACTTGGCTTCGTGATCGGCGAACCGCAGGCGCGCTTCGAGATCGAACTGCGGCCAGCCGCGATGCACCTCGCGCAGCGATGCTTCTGCCGCCGTCATGGCATCCTGAGCGGCGTCCTTCTGCGCGCTCAGCCGTTCGATCGTCTTGCGGATGCGGTCGAGCTTCTCGTCGAGTTCGCCTTCGCGACGCAACAGCGCGCGCTCTTCGTCACGCAAACGGACTTCCTCGGCGCGCAACTCCGTGAGCTGCGCATCGAGCGATGCGAACGCGGCCGTATCGAGTTGCGCCAGGAGCGCGACCAGCCGGCGACTTTCTCGATGCAAATCCAACAGGTTCGCCAGCGAATCCGCATATTCCAGCGCCGAGAGCGCATCGACCGCTTCGACCAGACGCGTGATGTCCTGCAGGAGCACATTGGCCTCTTGGCGTTCGCCATGAAGCTTCTCGAGTTCGATCCGGCGCGCCTGCAATGCACGTTCGCGTGCGGCCGCGCCGAAGACGAGATCGGCATCCGCGATATCGCAGCGGAACATGGCGTAATTGCCGGAGCCCATGCCATCCGCGGTCACGCCGCGCGTCGCCTGACGTAAGTCCTCGGCGCTCTCCACACGAACGACCGTGCCGTAGCTCGCGGTGAGGTATGCCTGTGCAATCGCATGCGAGAACTTGAGCACGTGCACGATCGAATCGGCAGGCACGTTGACCCGCGACGCATCGCGCAACGCTTTCGCTCCTTGGATGACGCGCGCACGGTTGTCTCGCCCTGGCAGGCTGCGCACGATGCGGATCGCCTGCGCTTCATATGCTGCATCGACGATGATCCCGAAGCGGGCGCCGCCCAAGTAACCTTCGATCGCGGCTTGCCAGCGCGGATCGCTCACCTCGATGTGTTCACACAGCACCCGTGCGTCCGCTGCCGGACATTGCGCGCGAATCGCAGCGAGCGCGCGCTCCACATACGACGGATAAACGATTTGCTTCGCTTCGAGCCGTTGGATTTCGAGTTGCTTCTGTTGCCACTGCGCCGAGAGCTGGTCATAGCGGTTGCGCCGGTGCGTCTGCACGGTCGCGGTACGGTCGCGCCGACTCTCGCCGAGCGATCCGGACTTGCGCCAGTGATCGAACAGATCCAAATGCGCCCGCTGCGTCTTGCGCGCATCGTCCAAGTGTTTTTCGAGCATCGCGATATCGTTCGTAAGATCGCGTTGCAGCAAGCCATGGAGATTGAAATCGCTCGTCGACTCCGTTGCGAGCGCTGCCTGAACACATTGGCGCGCCTGCATGTCCGTGAGCTCAGGAACCTCTGCGACTAGCGTTGCCTGACTGAGCAGCTGGTTCATTGTACGAACCGCGCGCACGTTCTCCTGGAGCTTAAGATCCTGTTGTAACAACTCGGCAGCCGCGTAACTCAACTTTTCATCGACCGTACGCTGATCCTTTTCGAGCGCATCCTTTTGCTGCAAGGCCGGGATCCCTTGCCGTTGCGCCTCCAGACTCACGAGCATCGTGTGCGCGTGCGCCGAGCGCTGCACGGCGAGCGTCAGCTCGGAACCATTGGTTGTACGCTCGCGCTCCAGCCCATCGCGCTCTGCGAGAGCTTGCAGATAATCCGCCTGCCGCTCCCGATACGAGGCTTGCGCCTGCATGTAATCGAGCGTCTGCAAATCGATCCAGGCATCGAGATAGGACTGCGCGGAGTTCGCTGCCCGCTCGAGCAGTGTCGCACTATCCTTCAAGCCCTGCGCTTCGCGCTCCATGCCGTGGATGATCTTGAGCTGATTCGACACGGAACGAATCGCCTCGCCCAGATCCTTGCGCTCGAGCACTTCCTCGGCGACGAATTGATCAATGCTCGTGACCGGCTTGTAGGCCATGAAGCGCGAGAAGGCGCGCGCGGCGGCCATGGCCTCGCGCTCACTGACCGAATCGCGCTTGCCGCGCAGGGCGCCATACAGGCGGCGCAAATACGCTCGCTTCTGGTCGTAGCGCTCGACTGCGCGCTTGCCGAAGCGGGTGATAAATTTCTGCTGGATCTCATCGAGCAACACGACATGTTGCTCGCTGCCGCGCTGCTTCAAAAACGCACTCGAGTCGAGTTCGACGGCGGGCAGAACGAAGAACACCACCTGCTCTTCGCGCGCGAGTGCTTGGCGTGTCGAGCGATCGAGCCATGCACGCACAGCAACGACGGCGGTGAAGGGTTCAGCCGTTTCATCCTTCGTTGGATGAAACACGGCGGCGATATAGCCGTCGGTCGGATCGATGCGTGCGTAACTACCGTCATCGCAACCCTGAACGTACGAAGCAAGCGTGCGTACCCGCTTGCCGCCGCGACCGCGCTGGGTACTTTCGTCTTGCCCAGGGTTGTAATGAAAAAGATTTTCGTGCGCCGCGGTCATCACGGTCTGGATCGCATCGGCAGCGGTGGTCTTGCCCGATCCGTTCGCGCCCGAAAACAAACACACCGGACCGAAATCGAACTCGCCGTTCGGTACGTTGCCCCAATTCACGAAGACGAAGCGCTTAAGAAACATTGTCATCCTCCGCCGCCGCCGTTGCAGCGGGGGCCGTACTCCCAGCGTCCGTGTTCTGCAACGCGTCGATCGCATCCTGGCTGACGAAATCGACGATCATCGGGTGAATGCGCAGCCAGGCTTCGCTTTGATCCAATTCCTCTTCGGCGCGGTATTCGATCAAGCGCAATTGACGGAGTCGCTGAAACACACGACGGCGTTCGAGCGTGCGCTCCGGCAGCGAGCGATTCAGCCAATTTTTCATGGCGAGCGAAATCGCTTCAAGTGGCTCGGTGGCGTAACCGCGCTCGTCGATCTTGCCCTCGCGCAACGCTTTGTCGTACTGGGCGCGCAACACGAGCACCAGCGCGACCTCATGCTGGCTCAAGCGCGCCCGCAGGCTACCGCCGAAGGCCTGCTCCGCGGCAACATCCATCGCTGGGGTGCGACTTCCTGGCGGATAGACGCGTACGTACTCGAAACGGCGATCGTGATAAAGCTCGAGGCCGAACAGCGAGAATGTCTCGCCGATGATTGCTTCGATGCGTACGAAGCGATCATAGAGTTCCCGCTCGACCTGCGACTCCTCACGCACGAGGACACCGTAGTTCAACAACCGCACAGTAAGCTCGCGCATCTCATCGATGCTGACGCCCGTAGATTCGAGCGCATCGCGCAGAAAGTCATTCAGATGCATGTTTTCAAACCAGCGAGGCTGTGCTCGAGTCGATCACGCGCACGATGAACTCATCGCTCGCTTCGAAATAGTCATTCTGCACTTGCTGGCCGGTGCTCTGCACTTCGAACCTGAGTGCGCCATGGGTATTACTTGCGGCACCGACCTCGATGACATGGGCCGCATAAAGCAGTTCGCGTGCATCACGAATCGGCAGAGTGCTGGTGCGGATCTCGTGCCCGCCGGCAAGCGCTGCAACGAGGTAGTCGTACAGTTGCCGGTTGCTCATCGCAAATGCACGTTCGAGCGCCTGCTCGACGAAGAGCTTGCGCTGCGCTTGCGGATCTTCTTCCGCGGCGCGTTCGACCTGAGTGACGATCACTCGCTTGCGCTCGCTGCTATAGAGACGCAGATGATCGGGATCGACGAAGCCGACATTCAAGAAACCCATGCGGTCAGCCGCCATGTGCAGCCGGGCATCCTGTTCGTCGGGCGACAGGGCGGCAAGCGCATCGAAGGCATCGAGCAGTTCGTGCTGACTCGCCTCGGTAAAACTCAGTTGTCGTAACAGAATGTCGGCGCGACGGGTAAATCCCTGCAGCGATTGTCGCAACGCCGGCAACATCACTTCGGCTGCGCTATGCAGGCGGCTTTCGATTTGGTCGAGAATCGTTAGATACGCCGAGCGCTTGCTGTCAGTCACTAGTTCGGGCGCAAGCCGTCGCAGTTCGCGTTCGACCGCCGCCTTGGTTTCGCGGCGCTGTGCACGAGCGCTGCGCAATAGCCCATCGAGTTCCTCCCGGTACTTCACGACGCTGTCTTCGGAGAAGCGCACCGCCAGGTCCGGCATGAAACGCTTTTCCATGAAATCGAAGAACTCTTCGCTGGCGCGATGCATGAGTTGCTGCGCTTCGACTTCACGAATCAATTGACGCTTGCGCTCCTCCAATTCCGCGATCACATCTGAAAAATCCGACACGATGCGTTCCGAGTATTCGTAGGCATCGAGCAGGTCGTAAGCCTCGCGCTTGTCGAGAAAGGAGCGCAGCGCACTGCATGTATTGCGCGTGTTGCGATGGCGGGTGCGAAAGCGGCCGCCGGCGAATTCCTCCATCGGTTGCGTGAAGAGCCGCCCGATGCGCGAGAACGCATACGTGCTCGTGAGCGTCACCTCATCGACATGCAATTCGAGCCAGCCGTGTTCCAGCAGCAGATTGAGCATCCACACTGCTTGTTCGCGCTCGCCACGCACGGGCTGGGCCGTATCGTCGTCGGCGTCGTCGATGACCGGCGTACGCGTGATGGCCTCTTGAAAGGCCTCGAGGACGAGGTCGCGCGTCACCACCCGGCTGTAATCGGCCAAGGAACTGTAAAGACGCGAATACAGCGAACGCAAACAGGCAATGACCTGCTCGCGATACTTACCGGTCAACGGACGGAAAAAATGGGTGCGTGCGCCGCTGAAGAAACTCGACACTGCAGACATGGGCGTCACGGAATGCGCAATTCGATGCTCTGTGCGAGTACCGCAAAAGACGGATAGGGGTCGCAGGCGACGGTAACAGAGCTCTCTATACGGGTCGAGCCGTCATACAAACGAGAAAGCCCCGCTGACGCGGGGCTTTCCTTGAGTGCGCTGAGTGTCGGAATGATTTCGACCCTCAGCTTCGCACTTCCGGTGTTGGCTGTCGCCAGCCTTGCCGGTGAGGCCTGACGGCCTGGCTTACATCATGCCGCCCATGCCGCCCATGTCGGGCGCGCCATGCGCATGCTCAGCTTCTTCCTTCGGCGACTCGGCGATCATCACCTCGGTCGTCAGGAGCAAGCCAGCGACGGATGCTGCGTTCTGCAGCGCCAGACGCGTGACCTTCGTCGGATCGAGAATGCCGAGTTCGAGCATGTCGCCGTAGGTGCCCGTTGCAGCGTTGTAGCCGAACGTGCCCTTGCCATCCTTCACTTTCGCGAGGACGACGGCAGCATCTTCACCGGCGTTCGTGACGATCTGACGCAGCGGCTCTTCGATCGCGCGCGACAGGATACGAATACCAAACATCTGATCTTCGTTCCTGCCTTCGAGCTTCTCGACTGCCTTTTGCGCGCGCACCAACGCGACACCACCACCAGGGACCACGCCTTCTTCGACGGCCGCACGCGTTGCATGCAGCGCATCTTCGACGCGCGCCTTCTTTTCCTTCATCTCGACTTCGGTCGCGGCACCGACCTTGATCACGGCAACACCGCCGGAGAGCTTGGCAACGCGCTCCTGCAGCTTCTCCTTGTCGTAATCGGAGGTCGCATCTTCGACCTGCTTGCGGATCTGCTCGACGCGCGCCTTGATGTCGGCGTTCTTGCCCTTGCCATCGATGACCGTGGTGTTTTCTTTCTCCACCACGACCTTCTTGGCTTCACCGAGGTCATTGAGCGTCGCCTTCTCGAGCGACAGACCCACTTCGTCGGAAATCACGACGCCGCCCGTGAGGACTGCGATGTCTTGCAGCATGGCCTTACGGCGATCGCCGAAGCCAGGCGCCTTGACGGCCGCAACCTTCACGATGCCGCGGATCGTGTTGACGACGAGCGTTGCGAGCGCTTCGCCTTCGACGTCTTCTGCAATGATCAGCAGCGGACGGCCGGCCTTCGCGATGCCTTCGAGCAGCGGCAGCATTTCGCGCACGTTCGAGATCTTCTTC
>CAZIXV010000070.1:0-14440 GCA_964543105.1 uncultured Steroidobacteraceae bacterium | reverse complement strand
CGCGAAGGCGTGAACCCGTTCACCGGCGAAAAGATGATGTTCAAGGCGAAGCCCGCCAGCAAGAAAGTGCGGATTGCAGCGCTCAAGAACCTCAAGGAAATGGTGAACTAAGATCGATTTGCATCCTCCGGAGCGACACTGCGATAGCTCTTCGCACGCTCCGGAGGAGTTTCCTTCCGCCCTCGCGCGTCGACTTTCCCCAGCTCCTTACGACGCCCCGGCCTCCTCGACCTGAGCCTTTCTCGACTTCAGTCTTCCTCGACGACCTTCAGCTTCATACGAATCCGATCGCGATCGGAAATGTGAAGCAAACTCGCGATCCGCAGCACCAGATATTCTTCGTGTTTATCGATGTGCCCGTCTGCGTGACTGACGCGCCACAGCATCTCGACGATGGCGAGTTTGTCGGCCTCTGGCAATTCCCGATTCAAGCGGTGCGTGAACTCATGCAATGACACCGCCTTGTCCGCCCGCTGGCTTGCCTCGGCAATCAGTTCATCGACGCGTGTGTCGCTGAGCGCAAAACGTCGCTGCAATAAGTGGCGCACCGCGTCGCGCTCATGTTCGGACTCCGAGAAATCCGAGCGCGACATCTCGATCAGCAATGCTGCCGTTGCCAGCTCCAGTGGGTCGCGATGCTCCAGCATCCCACTGACCGGCGTCTCCGAACCAAAGATTTTCTTGAGTTGCGTCAGAAACATCGTCAGCGAACCTGCGTGTCGCGAGCCCAAGCAACGACGGTGTCGCGTAGATCGTTGAGCCGCCCATGGAAGAAGTGATCGACGCCCGCAAGCAGCGCGAATGTCGGTGGCGAGGCGAGCCCTTGCGCCCATGCTTGGACTTCCTGCGCATTCACCAGTTCATCGTTGTCGCCTTGGACTAACAGCCAGGGCACCGTTGGCATTGCAATGCGCGATAGATCCACGCGCTTGATCGCAGGCGCGACGGTCACGATGCGCTCTGGTCGCACTTGCGCCGCCGCTTTGAGCGCGACCGCACCGCCGAAGGAGAAACCGCCGAGCCAGAGTGCACTTTGCGAAAAGCGCTCTTGCGCCGCGCGAATGACGGCGAGCGTATCGAGCGTCTCACCGCGACCGTCATCGAACGCACCCTCGCTTGCGCCGACGCCGCGAAAGTTGAAGCGAATCGCAGGCACTCCGAGTTCGTTGAACGACTTCGCCAGCATGTGCACCACTTTGTTCGTCATCGTCCCGCCGTACACCGGATGCGGATGGCAAATCACAGCGATCCGCGTCGGGTCGGCATCTTCTGGAATTTCCAGTAGGGCTTCGATGTGGCCAGCAGGGCCGGACAACGACAATTTTTCCAGGGTCGGTCGGGGAGCAGTTGAACTCATAAGAAATGCGGATGGGGGCTAAGCGCAGAGCATCAAGACTTGAAGGGCTTACCGTATCCCGTCGCTCAGACAGGATCCAGGAAATTCGACGAACACTATCCTCTCGCGACGCGTATACGAAGGTGACGCAGTGGAACTTCTCGCAACCCCCGTCCATCATTGGACGATCCACCCATCTGTTACGGTAGTTGCGATGAAGTTGAGTTCCGCTAGTTTTCTGCCCGATCAGCGCATTCCGGAGCAATTCGCCTTCGGTGCACACGATGCCGTCCTGCACATCCGCTTGGCCGAGAATCACAATCCCCATCTGAAGTGGACAGGTGCGCCGGCGGACACCCGCTCGTTCGCACTGATCTGCGTCGATCCGGACGCACCAACGAAGCCGGACGACGTAAACAAGGAAGGCCGCGTCGTACCCGCGAGCCTGCCGCGTGGCAAGTTCTATCACTGGGTGATGATCGATATCCCACAGACGACGAGCGAGATCGCTGCGGGGGAATGCTCAGCCGGCATCGTCGCAGGCGGCAAGAAAGATCTGAAAGGTCCGCCCGGTTCACGCCAGGGCATCAATGACTACACCAGCTGGTTCGCGAACGATCCTGACATGGCAGGCACCTATCGCGGTTATGACGGGCCTTGCCCACCTTGGAACGACATGCTCGTGCATCGTTACCAGTTCACGCTCTACGCGCTCAGCTGCGAGCGTTTGAAGGTCGAAGGCGACTTCACCGCAGCCGATGTGCTGGATGCGATGCGATCCTTCATCCTCGATCAGGTGACGCTCACCGGCACCTATGCGATCAACCCAGACGTGAAATGATTTACTGCTTGCTGGCCAGCTGGCGTATGAGCCAGCTGGCCAGAGGCATCACTCGATCGCGAGCAGTTCGATTTCGAACAATAGCGTCGAGTTCGCCGGGATTGGACCTGCGCGGCGCGAGCCATAACCCAAGTCCGGCGGAATGACGAGGCGGCGTTGTCCGCCGATTTGCATGCCGACGACGCCTTCATCCCAGCCTTTGATCACGTTGCCGCCGCCGACTTCGAATCGAAACGGCACGCCGCGCGTACGCGAGCTGTCGAATTGCTTGCCTTTGTGGTCTTGCGCCGCCGTGTCGTACACCCAACCGGTGTAGTGCACGACCGCCGTTTGTCCCGTCGCAATCGAATCGCCGGTGCCGGTAACGAGATCCGTCACCTGCAGCTGCGTCACGCCCGTCACACTCGGCGATTCAGCCGGCCCACCGCAAGCGCTCAAGAACAGACAGCAGGCGAGACCCATCCAGCCCAGGCGGTTCATAGCGCAGCTCCTGACAGCACTCATGCGATCGACAACAGGACGCGGTTCAAACGCTGCACGAATTCAGCAGGTGCTTCGAGCTGCCCGCCATCTGCCAGCGTTGCCTGATCGAGTAACAGCAGCGACAGGTCGTCGAACGCTGCATCTTCCTTCGTATCGGCGAGCCGCTGCAGCAATGGGTGCGTCGGATTCACTTCGAGCACTGGCTGCGTCGTTGGGACCTTCTGTCCCGCTGCCTCGAGAATGCGGCGCATCTGCGCGCCCATATCGTGCTCTCCCAGCACGAGACAAGCAGGGGAATCAGTGAGCCGCGAAGTGACACGCACGTCGCTGACGCGTTCGCCCACCGCTTTCTTCAGACGCTCGATCAATCCGCCGTGCTCCTTGGACAACGACTCCTGAGTCTGTTTTTCTTCCTCCGTCTGTACCTCGCCCAGATCGAGATCGCCGCGGCTGACGTTCTTGAACTGCTTGCCGTCGAATTCGCTCAGGTGATCAGTCAACCACTCGTCGATGCGATCCGACAGTAGCAGCACCTCGATGCCCTTCTTGCGCAACACTTCGATGTGCGGGCTCGATTTCGCTGCAGCGAAGCTGTCCGCAATGACGTAGTAAATGTGCTTCTGGCCGGCCTGCATGCGCGAGACGTAATCCTCGAGGCTCACGTCCTGTTCAGGCTTGTTCGCATGCGTCGATGAGAAGCGCAGCAGCTTCGCGATGCGTTCGCGGTTCGCATGATCCTCGGCTGGGCCTTCCTTCATCACCGCGCCAAATTCCTTCCAGAACGTGGCGTATTTTTCTGCATCTTCCTTGGCGAGCTTCGCGAGCATGTCGAGGACTCGGCGCGTCAAACCCGTGCGGATCGTGTCGATCGTCGGGTCCTGCTGGAGCATTTCGCGAGAGATATTGAGCGGCAGATCGGCTGAGTCGACGATGCCTTTGATGAAGCGCAGATACAGCGGCAGGAACTGCTCGGCGTCATCCATGATGAAGACGCGCCGCACATACAACTTCACGCCGCGCGAGGCTTCGCGATGCCACAGATCGAACGGCGCGCGGGCCGGTAGATACAAAAGGCTCGTGTACTCCTTCTTGCCTTCGACTTTCCCGTGCGACCAGGCCAGCGGCTCGCTGAAGTCGTGCGTGACGTGTTTGTAGAACTCCTTGTATTCCTCTTCCTTAATGTCGGTGCGCGGGCGCGTCCACAACGCTTGAGCGTGATTGACTGCTTCGTATTCCGCATCGGTCTCGCTCTTGCGCATGCGCACAGGAAACGCGATGTGATCCGAGTATTTCCGCACCAGCGTGCGGATGCGGTAGTCCTCGGCGAATTCGTGTTCGCCCTCTTTCAAATGCAGCACGATCTTCGTGCCGCGCTCGGGCCGCTCGATCGTCTCCACCGTGAATTCACCATCGGCCTTGGATTCCCAACGCACGCCTTCGCTGGCGCTGTGCCCCGCGCGTCGTGAGAACACCTCCACCCGATCGGCAACGATGAAAGAGGAATAGAAACCCACGCCGAATTGGCCGATCAGCTGCGCGTCCTTTTTCTGGTCGCCGGTCAGCTGAGAGAGAAATTCCGCGGTGCCGGATTTCGCGATCGTGCCCAGGTGGTCGATCGCTTCCTGGCGCGTCATACCGATGCCGTTGTCGGTAATCGTAATCGTGTGCGCCTTGCTATCCGTGTCGATCGTAATGGCCAGATCGCTCTGCCCCTCGAGCAGTTCGGGTTTGGCGAGCGCTTCGAAGCGCAGCTTATCCGCTGCGTCGGACGCATTCGAAATCAGTTCTCTAAGGAAAATCTCCTTGTGGCTATACAAGGAGTGAATCATCAACTTGAGCAGTTGCTTGACCTCGGCCTGAAAGCCGAGCGTTTGCGCACCCGTTTCGGTCATCGCTGTCCTTCCTGTCATTGAGCGCCGGTGAGGGCCGGCATGATAGACGCCGGTCGGGCTTATAGGGACTGCGATTTCGATTTCAAGCGGCGGACGCCGCCACGAGTATGGCTAGCGCTGAGTGCTCCGTCGTTCGCGTAAAGCAAGGCGATGCCGACGCGCGACTTCCAGCAATGCAACCGAAAGCACGGCTGCAGTCGCGGCGAGGGTCGCCTGCGGCGCCAAGCTGAATGCGATCACGGTGCCGACGAACAGCATGGCGGCCCCGAGCACCCCGAGAACCTTCGGCGCGAGGTGACGCAGCGCACCGACAGCGTCATCCAACTCATCGATCCATAGCAACAAAAATTCCATAGGCGTGCCTCGTTAAGCTGCCGACGAATGTACGCGGCCGCTTTGGCGAGGTGTGTGAGACGACTCACAACGACTATGACGCCAGAGGGTGATCGCAGTCACAATCTGAAGGTTGCAGGGGAAAGCCTGCATGTTAGGCTCTGAATACGTCTCAGCGATTACAAACACGTAGCGTCAAGTGCCGACTCGCGGCGCCGAGATACGTTGCGACATGAAATATCACATGGCTTCGATCGGTTAAATCGGACTAAAGCGACCCGCCTAGCGCATGCAGAAAATCGTTCTCTTGAATCCGAAAGGCGGTTCCGGGAAGACAACGATCGCCATCAATCTCGCGAGTCACTACGCCGTCGCGGGCTTGCAGCCAACGCTCATGGACATGGATGCGCAAGGATCCACCACACGCTGGCTGAGCAAACGCGCGAAAGGCCAGCCGACCATTCACGGCATCGTCGGATTCGAACGTAATTCGCGCGTCACCCGCAGCTTCGCCACCCGGCTGCCGCCCGATTCGCAACGCCTCATCGTCGACACGCCTGCAGCCCTCGAACCGCAACGCCTTCCCGACATCACACGTAATGCGACGGCAATTCTCGTTCCGGTATTGCCGTCCGACATCGACATTCATGCCGCCGCGAAATGCATTTCGGATCTGTTGCTGATCGCGAAGATCCGCCGCGAAGAGCAACGCATCGCGGTGATCGCCAACCGCGTAAAAAAGAACACGTTGATATTCAAATCGCTGATGCGATTCCTGGAGACCTTGCAGATTCCCGTCGTCGCAACTCTGCGCGATTCGCAAAACTACATTCGCGCTGCCGAGTCGGGCATCGGCTTGTTCGAACTCAAACCCTACCTGGTGCGCGATGATCTCGAGCAGTGGCTGCCGCTCGTCGGCTGGCTCGCTCAGCGCAAGCCTTTGGAGATCGCGCCTGGCGCGCCGGCCATCACCTCGGTTTTGACCTCGAGCGCCATCGTGCCGAATTCCTCATCGGCGCCGGCCAGCAGCTGAGCGCTACTTCTTTTCCTTATCCCAATTGCTGCGCACCTTGTCGGTCCAGCTCTTGTAATTCGACCAGCTCTGCAATGAGCGTGTGATCGCTGCGTGGCGCGACTTCGTGGAAGGCGCACGGTCCAACCAACTCTCTTGTGTGACGCGCGGCGGAACGGGACGTATCACCGAATTTGCGGTCTCGCCTGTCCAGGCCTGATGCGACCCGGTCGCGAGAAAATCATCGGGTTTGTGCTCGGTCATAACACCGTCGTCCAAAAAAGCATTGTGACGACGGTATCGATCGGGTGCATGAGCACAGAGGAACTGGGTCACAGCGACCCAGATGGGCCGTAAGAGTGCGACCGGCATCGCAAGAATCTATGCGCATGATCGCTCGATCGCTGCGCGCGCTTGCGTCGTATCGATCACGTTGCGCGGATTTAACCGCTGATTATTGGTGGGAGAAGGTGATTGGGTGATTGAGATCGGGTGATCGGGTGATCGGGTGATCCTGGTAAGAAGCTGCGCTTGTCATCCTCAGCGCATCGGGTTTCACGCCTATTACTGATCGCTCAGCAACGCATCGAACGCGGGTTTCATTTCATCCAGGATGTCGTGGATCGCTACAGGTACGAGACTGCTGTAGACATCGAGCAGCACGACGGCATTGACGATGGCATCTTGACGGCTTGCTGCTCGCAGGCGTTGCGCCATGCCACGATTCACAGCATGCATGCCGCGATAAACGCTTTCGAGATTCTCGAGCGTGAAATCGGCGGCTTCGCCGTTACGCGCTTTGAATTGCTGTGCGACGAGATACATCGATGCGACGCGATAGGCCGTTTCAGATTCGCTGGAGAACGGCAGATGAAAGCGCGCCATCGGGCGAAAAACCGCCGTCCGCGGACAGCCGCTCGACGCCATGATCAAACCCATCAACGATGCGAGCGCCTGTTGCGCCGAAAGCGTGGCGATGACCGCGCGCTCTTCGCTTTCGACAGTGACTCGCACCTTGTCATACGACACCAAGTCGCCGAAACCGTCGATCACATTCGCCAGATGCAGCGCGGCCGGACAGTAACGCGTGCTCGCACTCAAAGGACAACCTTCGCATTGATGGAAGGCAAGTTCCGCCCAAGCCGGCGGATTTGCATTCGGCGCTTGCGTCAGCTCTGCCGTATCGCCATTCAATTCGAGATTGAAAACCCGCTCGCGCGAATCGGGCGTGGCCACCTTGTAGGTGATGAGCAGTTTGCTCATGCGACCAGCCGATAGCACGGCTTGTATTCGCCGGCCAGTTTCATCCGGTTCTGGCGCACGAACGCGGCGAGCAGATCATCGAGCAAGCCCATGACCACCTTGTCGCCGTGCAATTCATAAGGCCCGTGCGTTTCGATCGCCTGAACACCGTGTTCCTTCACATTACCGGTCACGATGCCCGAAAACGCGCGCCGCAAATTCGCCGCTAAGCTATGCGGAGCAAGGTCGCGGTGCAGTTCGAGCTTGGCCATCGCCTCATGAGTCGGCTCGAATGGAAACTGAAACTCAGGCGGAATCTTCAGCAGCCAATTGAAGTTGTACGCATCGCTCTGGTTGCGACGGAATTCGCGGATCCGCTCGACGCCGCGCACGACTTCGCGTGCCGCCTGCGCCGGATCGCCGATGATGATTTTGTAGCGCTGTTGCGCCGTGGGACCAAGAGTCGCGCCGATGAATTGGTCGATCTGGCCGAAATACTCGGCAGCGGATGGCGGACCTGTGAACACCACCGCAAGCGGCTGATCGACATTCGCCGGATCGAGCAGCAGACCAAGCAAATACAGAATTTCCTCTGCAGTGCCCGCTCCGCCGGGGAACACGACGATCGCATGCGCCGTACGCACGAAGGCTTCGAGCCGCTTTTCGATGTCGGGCATGATCACGAGCTGATTCACGATCGGATTCGGCGGTTCGGCCGCGATGATGCCGGGCTCGGTGATGCCGATATAACGGCCATCCCGGATGCGCTGTTTCGAGTGACCGATCGTCGCGCCCTTCATCGGGCCTTTCATCGCGCCCGGACCGCAGCCGGTGCACACGCTCAGCGCGCGCAACCCGAGCTCATAGCCGACGCGCTTCGTGTAATCGTATTCGGTGGAACTGATCGAGTGACCGCCCCAACACACGACGAGGTTGGGCTTGCCCTTGTAATCGAGCATTCGCGCATTGCGCAGGATGTGATAGACGGCATTGGTAATGCTCGTCGGATCGGCGAGATCGAAACGGCTGCTGCCGAAGATGCCATCGTGGATATAGACGATGTCGCGCAGCACCGCGAACAAATGCTCTTTGATGCCGCGAATCATCTGCCCGTCGACGAACGCATTGGGCGGGGCGTTGCGCACTTCGAGCTTCACACCCCAGGCCTGACGGCCTAAACGAATTTCGAAGTCTTCGTAGCGATCGAAGATCGCGCGCACATCATCGGATTCGAGCCCCGAGGACAGCACCGCTAACGCGCAACGTCGGAACAGCTCGTACACCGCGCCATGACCTGCGGTCAGGAGCTTGTCGACTTCACGCTGCGAAAGATTCTCGAGGCTGCCAAGCGGTGAGACGCGCGCGTCTACCAGGCTTTCTTCTGATTCTGCTTGCGAGAGCGATACCGACGAGGCGGAGTTGTCGCTCACGGGTGGATCTCGATCGGAGTGTCCGGCGGCGTCATGAGCCAGATCTCGACCATGTCGGAATTCGACACAGCGATGCAGCCTTCCGTCCAGTCGACCGTCGCGTAATAGTCCTTGGAACGTGTCGGGACGTTCGGTTGGCCATGAATCATGATCGCACCGCCCGGCCGTTGGCCTTGGCTGCGTGCACGGGCGACATCCTGGTCATTGGGATAGGAGATCTGGATCGACAGAAAATATTCGCTATTGGGATTGCGGCGATTGAGCCGGTATTGGCCCTCAGGGGTCCTGTAATCCCCTTCATATTGTTTATGGCCTTCGGGGCGCAGCCCGAGCGCGATCTTGAAACTGCGCAACACCGAACCATTGCGCATCAAGTACAGCCGGCGCTCGCCCTTGCGGACGACGACGCTATCGGCCAGCGGTAAACCGCCGTCCACGCTCAACGTAGGTGCAGCAATTGCCGACGACGACAATGGTGCTTCGGCGCGCACGGCGAACGCAGTCAGCGCGAACAACGAGAAGATCAAGACTCGCAGCATGGAGCGTCGATGATGCCTGCTCAAAAAGGTTGGCCAGTCAAAGTATAGCGTGCTTATGTTTATGCACTGGAAGCAGAAACGCGCGGATTGCCGCCACTGCGCCGTTCGATTTGTGACGGCGATCACCCGGAGCCTCCACTCGAGCAGCGTTCAGGCTGCGTCTCATCATCGCGTCGACTCCAAATTCACAGCGCTGCAGCCGCGCAGTCCTGGCGCAATTTCCGGCACGAGTTTGTAGGTGTAGCCTTCGAGCACGTCGACTTCGAGTTGATGACGAGTCACGCTGCCCGTCTCCTGCACCCGACAATCGACGAGCAGAGTATGCGTTCCCGCGAGTACGTCCACAGCGCTCTGGGTCGCGCTGAGCGTCACGCCATCCACCTGACGCAAGGAAACGCTGATCGGCAAGCCAGTGTTCAAACGCAGATCACCGACGATATGTGCCACCTCGCTACGCGGACGGCGCGGTCCTTCGTAAGTCTGCGCGGTCATGCAGCCACTGACGAGCAGCACACCGCCGAAAGCGAAAAGCTGCTTGCAGTAGCGGCCCATCAAAATCTCCTGCCTTACGCCGTCGGATCCGGAGGCGTCGGTTCCACAGTGGGAATCACGAGCGTCGCGCCCGGCCGGATCGAACCCATATCGAGATCCGGGTTGTACTGGCGCAATAGCCAGATCGGAATGTTGTAGCGCTGTTGCGCAAGCACCCAGATGGATTCGCCCCGCCTGATGACATGCGTCTCATTGCCCCGGATGCGAAATTGAGTGAAGAACGCTTCCTGCAACTCACGATGGTAGTCGAGACGCCGCGCTTCGAACTGATCGGCACTGACCTTGGAGAAATCGAGCTTGATCTTGCGGCCGATCACGACGGGCGTCGCCATCGTCATCCGGTTGAGCCGGCGTAGATCGCTTGCACGCACATCCAGCCATTCGGCGTAGTGGCCGAGCGTCTCCGCCGCCTGTACGAGCACCGTCTGATCTCCCTGTACCGAGTAATCGGCGGGATCGGCCGACAGCGCGGCTTGCATGCCCGGAACGAGCGTCGGCCCCTCCTCTTCGGCTTCGAGCTCCGACACCGGTTCGATCGCATCGGCAACCGTTGCAGGTTCCGGCAGCGGTGGCGGTGCAACGTTTTCCACCGGCACGGTCGCTTCGGTCGGCGGTGCGGCGCGCGCGCCCGCGGCCAGCGCCAGGACCTGACCTTCATAGACGAAATTGCGATTACGAATGCTGTTCAATTCCATCAGCGCATCTTCGCTCAAGCCATGTCGAGCAGCGATACGCGATAACGTGTCGCCTCGCCTGACGACATAGCGGTTTTCTCCGACTACGCCGGTCGGCGGTGTCGGTTGGGTTTTCGGCTCCGCCTGCGTCGCCGCTGCCGCAACTGTCGCCGCGGGCGTCGCTTGCGCTTGCGTCGGCAACGTCAGACGTTGGCCTGCATTGATGCGATACGGTCTACGCAAGCCATTCAGCTCCGCAAGCTGCGCCATGCTTACGCCATAGCGATTGGCAATCACCGAGAGCGATTCACCGCTGCGCACGCGATGGTGAGTATCAGCCACTTGCGCGTCGTACCCCTCGCCACTCGACAACATTTGCAATGCCGCGCTCGCATTGACGCTCGCCGGGACGCGAAACTCGAAGCCGCGCGGCACATGGCGCTGACCGCTCCACACCGGCGACAACAGCGATGGGTTGAGACGACGCAGCACATCCATTTCGACATTCAGCGCCGTTGCGATGCGTCCCGCAGGGATATACCGGGGCATCTTCACGACCCGGCTGTTGTCGACGGCATCCATTTTGATCGCGCCGAAAAAGCGCTCGGGGTCCTGATCGATTTCGAGCGCCGCAAGGAAGGCGACATAGAAATTGCGCGAGGCGAAACCGAACGTACGGCCCTTGTATTCACGCGCAATCACGGCGATGTCATCCGTGCCCATCTGCTCTTTTGCACGTCGCATGCCCGCTGTGCCGTGGTTGTAAGCCGTGAGCGCAAGCGGCCAGTTCCCCAACACGATGTGGTTCTGCTCGAGAAACCGCGCCGCGGCTAATGTCGAACGATACGGATCGAGCCGTTCATCGACGACCGCATCGATGCGCATGAAGCGCCGGCCGGTCGCTCGCATGAACTGCCACATCCCAGCCGCGCCGACTTTCGAGTACGCGTATGTATTGAATGAGGATTCCACGTGCGGCAGCGTTGCAAGCTCGCGCGGCAAACCCATTTGCTCGAAGGTCGTCGCGATGTAGTCGCGATACGCACCCGAACGCACGAGCCCTTCGCGGAACCGATCCGCTTGGCCGAGCTGGAAGCGTATCTGTCGGGATGCCTGTTGGAACTGCGCGCGCGTCGTGCCCTTCGGCCACAGCGCATGCACTCGTTTGTCTTCTGCCGTGAACTGCGAGGGATCCACGCTCGCGACACGCTCCAGGATGCGCGAGTACTTCTTTTTCAATTCATCGATGCGGTTCGAGCGCTGGCGCGGCGACCAGTCGGGCGGGAACTGCAGGACTTCATAAACCACATCGAGTCGCACCGGATCATGCAGCAGCCCGCCCTTCGTCGTCACCTCCGTATAGACGCGCCGCCAAAACTGGACGTCGTGCTCGAGCTCCGCAGGACGGGGGAACGCCTCGTTGGCAGCCATCGCCAATGGACCGCACACGAGCAGCGCAACAACGCAGAACCATCGAATAAATCGCATCAGCATGATCGGCTACGAGAACTCAGCAGAAGTATCGAAAGAAGCAAGACTATGTAAAGCGCACGGAGCCTCGCATTGTTTACGACTCCTGTCATGACATGCGTCGCCATTCCTTACAGTTGCATCCGCCATGTACGGTTTCGCAATTGGCGCGCGACTCGCAGCAGCTCGCGAAGTGGGGTGTGCATCACAGAATACGGGCTTAAACGCGCGACTTGCATCGATTATGTCGCGCTCGCATTCGAGCGGCCCCACGCTTGCATCGTCTTCCAGCACTCGCGTTCGAAGCGCAAACCTGTTGAAGACGATTGATCGAAATGCACAGACTTTATTCGGGTGGCTTGTTACTCGCGCTGGTGTTCTCAACGGCTCACACTCCGACATTCCAACTCCATCGCGACGCCCGACTCGGTACCGATTCGAAGCCGCACACGGCATCGCTCATCGTTCCTGGCGTGAGCGAGAATCCATCCGCACCTCACTGGATCCCGATCGACATCGGCAGCATTTCACCGCCTGATGTCTGGTCTGCGGCAGCCCTGCAACGTGACTTCGCCGAAAACGATGCCATCAAGCGCTTCATGCTCGATGACTTCGCTCTGCCGACGCTCGACGTCGCGCTGCCCGCCCTCTTCGATTGGAGCGATCCGCGCAGCGAATACTTCGCCGGCAATCGCTGGCTCGATGCAACGACTTATGCGCTAGACCACACGCTGGCGGCGTCGTTCCCCGTATCTGGCTTTCTCGGAAGCGGCGGACGCGGCTCGTACGGCGGCGGTGGAATGAGCGCACCCAGCTCAGCCGGACGCGCGAATGCAGATGGTGCGCCACCTGACAGCACGACAGGCGGTGGCAGTGGCGAAGAGGCGAGCACGCCGAACACGGAAACCGGCGGCGGTGGCACAGAGCCCGGTGCTGGTGGCGGTGAGTCCGACGATGGCAGCACGGATTCCAGTGGTGGCGGCAGTGACAGTGCGCCCGGATCACAACCCAATCCAGGCGGGCAAAACCCAGGAACCTTGCCACCCGACTACGGTGATTGGAACCCGCCGAGCGAACCGTTTCCGCCCATCGTCGAGGTGCCTACGGTTCAAGTGCCGGCACCGGGCTCGTTGGGATTGTTTGCGTTGGGACTCGTCGGTTTGTGTGTTGCAAACCGGAGAAAGAAACCGAAGCGGCTGGCCGCAAAGTGAAGTCCGATCGGACTTCGAGGAGTTCCAATCACCTGAAAGCCCCCTCGCGGGGCTTTTCTTTTATAGGCATCGCTTACTCGCCTTATTGCTGCACCAGCCGGCGCAGCCAGCCGAGCAACGCAGTGGGCAATCGCTCGGGGTGCTGCAAGACGGCGTACTGATTTTCACCAAAAACCGCGGGCAGATAGTTCGCGGTGTGACGATCGATCGTCAAACAAAAAGGAAAGATGCCTTGCAAGCGCGCTTCCACGATCGACTGGCGCATGTCTTCGACACCGTAGCGGCCGTCGTATTCATCCATGTCATTGGGCTTGCCATCCGATAGCAGTAACAAGAGACGATGTTTCGCTGGTTCACGCATCAACGCGGCGGATGCGTGACGAATGGCGGCGCCGACACGCGTGTATTTTTCCGGCTCGAGCCCGGCGATGCGCAGACCGACATCGCGACTGTTCGCCTCCTTGAACGATTTCACGGGCTTCACGGTGACGCGCTGCGCACTCTCACCTGAAAACGCAAGCACGCTGTACGGTTCGCCAAGCATGTCGAGCGCATGACACACGAGTAGCAATGCTTCGCGTTCGACATCGATGATGCGCCCGTGTTGCGACACCCAACTGTCCGTCGAACCGCTGACATCGATCAGTAGCAGCACGGCCAGCTCGCGTCGCGCATTGCGCGTGCATTGGTACAAGCCGCGCTCGATGGCGGCTCCGGCGCGCAGGTCCGCGAAACCATCGACGCACGCAGATAGATCCAACTCATCACCGTCGAGTTGCTGACGCAAGCGCACTCGTTGCGCGCGTAGTGAATCGAATTGACGCCGCACCGTCTGCAACAGCGCGCGATGTGTTTCGAGGGTGCGCTCGACCCACGCCTGCGGCCCGAACGGCGCGTCGAGCACATGCACTGCGGCGCCCGGATCGCGATAAGCACGCGCGCGCCAATCCCATTCCGGATACGTCAACACCTCCACCGACGCCTGCGCTGCTTCGCTTTGTTGACGCGCTGTCGTTTCGGGCGGATCGGCCGACAACAACACTTCTTTCGGCGCCCCTGGCGTGGTCACGAGCCGCGCTTCGGCCATTTCAGATAAAGAGTCGGCAAACTCTTCCGCAGATTGCTGTTCATCGCGATCGACGGGTCGCTGCATGCCGAACGGATCTTCCGCGTGTTCATGCGGCTGATCCTGTTGCACCATCCAGGCGCCTTGGTGCCCGGTTTCCTCATCACGTTCATCGGGCGCGCGCACATTGGGGCGACGTGTCATCTGCGCGCTGCGCACGGAACCGGGGGTCATCTCTATTTCGGCGGGCGATGCCGTCTGCACGAGCTCGGGCCAGTTCGGCTTGCGCAGCTCGCCGGTCCAGCGATCGCGATACAGACTTGCACCGCGCGACGCCGCAGCCGACAGCTCCTGCGCCA
>CAZIXV010000069.1:3205-14883 GCA_964543105.1 uncultured Steroidobacteraceae bacterium | reverse complement strand
ACGACACATCGCGGTGCACTCCTCTTCCGTCAAACGATGTTCTGCTGCAAAGCGCTTAAACAACGCCGTTGCATCGATCGCCATGGGGCTGTCGAGATACACCGGGATATCTGGAATGCGCTTGGCTGCTTTGAGCCGCGCGATCAACAACATCATCAACTGGGCACGACCGACTGCGAAGGTCGGCGCGATGACGATCCCATCGCGTGCAACCGCGCGGTTGATTGCATCGGCCAGCGTATCGAGCGAATCGTCCTCCGGGTGGTCGCGATTGCCGTAGGTCGATTCGACGACAAGGTGCTGCGCGGCGGGGGGTGCAGCCGGGGCTCGCATCAGCGGATCGTTCGCGCGGCCGACGTCGCCGGAAAACAAGATCGAGGTATCGTGGCTCTGCACGCGGACGCTGGCAGCACCAAGCAAATGACCGGCGCGCGAAAATTGCGCGTCGATGCCGCGGGCGGGCTGAAAGACTTCGTCGAGTTTGACGGTCTCGAACAGCTCGAGCGAACGCTCGGCGTCCGCTCTGGTGTACAGCGGTAAGGCAGGCTTGTGTTTCGATAAACCATGGCGGTTCTCGAAGCGGGCTTGCTCCTCCTGCAGATAGCCGCTGTCAGGCAACAATATTTTGCAAAGCTCGAACGTTGCCGGCGTCGCATAGACTCGCCCACGAAAACCCAACTTGGCCAGCACGGGCACATAACCGCTGTGATCGATGTGTGCGTGTGTCAGGACGACGGCATCGAGCGCTCGCACGTCGAACGTCGGCTTCGCCCAATTGCGCAAACGCAGTTGCTTGTAGCCTTGGAAGAGACCGCAATCGATGAGCATCGAGCGGCCATTCGCCCGCAGCAGGTAGCGCGAACCGGTGACGGTATTGGTCGCGCCGAGAAACTGCAGCGTGGTCGGGTCGTTAGAGGAGGCTGCCATGCGGCAAGTATGGCCCGACGAGGCGGCGCCCCGCTATGCTCCATCGAACTCATCAGCCGACTGACTCGTTAAGCTAGCGGCATCGACATCATGGATACGCCACTTTGACCATTCGCTCCCATCGTACTGCGCGCGCCCTGCGAATCGGCGCCAGTAAAATCTTTGGCCTCGATTTCAGTGTCGCTCTCGCAGAACGCGTCGCCGCCGCAGCAGGATTTGAACTGAGTGCCTGTGAGGAGCGGACGTACGAAGGCGGAGAACACAAGACGCGGCCGCTGTCGGAGGTTCGCGGCTGCGATGTCTTCGTCGTTGCCTCCTTGAACGGCGACACGCAACTCAGCGCTAACGACAAGCTCACCCGCCTGCTGTTTTTCGTCGGTGCACTGAAAGATGCAGGCGCAGCCACGGTCACTGCCTGCGTTCCCTACCTGTGCTACTCCCGCAAGGATCGCAAGACGTTGCCTGACGATCCCGTTGCGACACGCTACGTCGCCATGCTGTTCGAAGCCGTTGGACTCGACCGGATGGTCGTCATCGACATACACAACGAGGCGGCGTTCGATAACGCGTTTCGCTGCGAAACGCTACGCATCGAAGGTATCGATATTTTCTCGCCGGTATTGCGCGATACCGTCGAGCCGCAACGCTGCGTCATCGCCTCGCCCGACATCGGGGGTATCAAACGCGCGCAACGACTACACACTGCATTGAGCGAAGTGTTTGCTCACGACATCGGCTTCGCCTTCATGGAAAAGCGTCGCATCGGCGCCGAGATCACTGGCGATGTCTTCGTTGGCGATGTGCGTGATCGCGACGTCGTGCTTTACGACGACATGATCGTTTCAGGAACGACGATTGCGCGTGCTGCGCGGGCGGCACGGGATGCGGGTGCGCGCAAGGTTATCGTGGCAGCAACACACGCCGCCTTTACGGATGAAGCCATGCAGCTGTTTCAGGTCGGTGGACCCGACCTCGTGCTCGTCAGCGATTCGATCGAATTGCACGACGCACTCGCAGCGAAGTGCGGACCTGCATTGCGCGTTTGTTCGAGCGCTGCCGTGCTTGGCGCAACCATTCGCGCCCTGACGGGCGAGGAGAGCTGAGGGTTGTCGCGGTTGTAACTGCGCTAGTCGACCGGATCGAACATCTCTGCTTGCAGCCAACCGAGCGCCTCGTTGCGCGTATTCGCAATCGTGCTGCGCAAGCTCGATCCTTCCATGTAGTGCTGATAGGTACGCAGCAGGCCGAGCACTGCAGCTTGCGGCGCGATCATGACGAGCAGGTGCGGAGGATTTTTTAGCAGGTACTGCCGATCGTGATCGGCGATGCGCAGCAAGTCAGCGAGGGAGAGATCGAGATATTCGACGAGCGTGAAGTCGGCGATGATGTACTGCAGCCCTTCGACGTATTTGTGGCTGTATATCGCTTCGTGGGCATCCAGTAGATCCTGGCCGTCGCAGTTCCCGCTGAAGTGCAGCTCGATGCCCCGATCTCCATACGTCGACTTCCACGGCATTCGTCTCTTCCTCTCATGCAGGCGATGTAGATCAATCGCCGACCACGACGCGTCGAATGTAACGGCAGGCTGATCCTCTCACGTCGTCTACGTACTTTTCCAGAGTTTGCGCGCGCGGGCATGGCGTCCGACAGGACTTTATGACAGCATCGCACCTCGCAAAACTATCCACGGAAGGGATCACGATGCTCGTTCTATCGCGCCGCCCAAGCGAAACGATTCAAATCGGTACGGAAATCGAAATCTCAGTACTCGAGATCCGCGGCAATCAGGTCAGACTTGGAATTTCGGCTCCGCCCGACATGCTCGTTTTACGTACAGAGCTTGCTCCGGCCGCGCACTCGCCTGACGAAGAGCGCGCAAACGCGCCCTCGTACTGACGTCAAGCCTCTAATTGCGGGAAAAGCCCGACTGCAAAGTCGATGAAGGCTTTGATTTTCGCCGTCGGTTGGCGGTGCTGCGGATAAACGACGGATACGGGCCAGCGCGCGCCCTCATTCCAATCTTGTAGCACTGGCACCAGCAGGCCCGCCGCAATCTGCGCTTCTACCGTAAAGTCGAGCGAACGCACGAATCCGGCGCCACCGACCGCGGCGGCGACGGCCGATTCCGGGTCGCTGAAAGACAAGGCTCCTGCGGGCTGGATCGTGCGGGTCTGCGCACCTTTCTGGAAAATCCATTCGCGCACCTGGTTATTGCCGAGCTTGAACATTGGAATGCAGTGCTGCGGCTGCAGATCGCTCGGATCCTGCGGATTACCGATACGCTCGATGAACTCCGGCGATGCGCACGTCACCCCGCGCAGCATGCCGACGCGACGAGCGATGAGACTCGAATCCGATAGCTGGCCGATCCGGATCGCAGCGTCGATGCCTTCCTGGACGAGATCCAGCACGCGATCGTTCATGCTCATCTGGATATTGAGCTCAGGGTACTGCTCGATGAATCGCGGTAATGCAGGCACCAGAATGCGGCGGCCCAATGAGATAGGAACATCGACACGTAAGCGACCGCGCGCGATGCCGCGCGACTCTGCCACTTCGCTTTCGGCTTGATCCAGCTGCGACAGCGCGGTGCGGCACCGCTCGTAAAAACTCGCCCCGAGGTCGGTCATGCTGAGCGAGCGCGTCGTGCGGTTGAGCAAGCGCGCGCCGAGCTTTTCTTCCAGACGGCTCACAGCCTTGCTGATCGCCGAAGGTGACATACCCAAGGTCTGCGCTGCAGCCACGAAGCTGTGCGCCTCGACCACCCGCACGAATGCAATGATGTCGCCGAAGTTGTTCAAGCGCGTGGTATCCCCATAAATTGCATCGGCGCTCCCTGATCGATCGAGCCGCCCGAGCGAAGGGGGATTCTAGCCCCCTGATTCATGACCGTAACGCACCACACTTTTTGCGCTCGGGGCCGTTTACCGGTGCACACCCTGCCCGTATGGTATGGCCCCGGTCCACCCGGGATCATGATGTCGAGACGGAAATACGATGCTATTGGTGACGGATGTAACGGGTCATGTGAGCAAGGCGGTCATCGCCCAGCTCGCCCAACAGTCCGTGCCGCTGCGCGTCATATCCGCGAACGGCGCTGCAGCGGCGGCTACGATTGCCGATATCAACGACCCGGTCTATCCGAAACTTGCGACGCATGTCGAATGGATTCGCGCCAACGCGTGCGACCCACAAGCGCTTGAGAATACCCTGCAAGACGTTGAAGGCGTTTTCCTCTCGTCGGCGTTGTCGCCCAAAATGGCCGACGAACATTTACGTGTCGTCACGGCTGCCAAGCGCGCAGGTGTCAAACGCGTCGTGCAGCTTTCCGGCGCAGCAGCAGGCACGGATTTGTGTTGTACGCGCGTATTGCGCTGGCTTGGGCAAGCGGAAAACTCGATTACCTCCGAGGCGCTTGCGATTACGCGTATTCGTCCGACGTTCCTGATGCAGGGGCTGCTGGAATTTTCAGAATCGATTGCGCAACAAGGGGTGATTGCCGGGCCTTTTCGGGGAACGAAATGGACCTGGGTCGATGCGCGCGATGTTGCCGCCGTGGCCGTCTGCGCACTCACCGACTCCCAACATGCAGGCCAAACCTACACCGTAACCGGCACCGAGACGTTGACATATCAAGAGGTCGCCGAGCGGTTGGGTGCGGTATTAGGCAAGCCAATCCGCTACATGGACATCACGGCAAACGAAGCGCGCGGCTGGCTGCAAGGCAAGGGTGTGTCGCCCGTGATGATCGAGGCGAAACTGGAAGTGTGGGACGCGTGCGCTTCGAACCTCATCAATGTCGCTCCCACCGATGTCGTCAGCAAACTCACCGGCAAGCCGCCCCGCTCCATCGAAGATTTCGTCAAGGACTATCGCTCGCACTTCACTCCTTGACTGCTCGCCACTCTAGTAATTCGAGCCTACTGTTTCCCGCCTAAGTATTGATTGAACCAATCGGCCGTCGCATTCGCGCTCGTCTCGAAAGCCGCGCCCGTGTACAGCTCGAAATGCGTCGCATCGGGCACCACCACGATCTTCTTTGGCCCGCGTAATTGCTCTGCCGCCGCGTAAGCATGGTCCCGCGGCGCGAAGCGCTCGTCGTTCTCAGCCACGACGAACAACACGGGCCGCTGGCCGATGTGCTCCAAGTGATGAAACGGATGGAATTCCGCGACGAGCTGATTGGTTTCGAAGTCGATCATGCGCCGCTCGACATATCCGGTCTCGAGCTGTGCTCCGCGACCGGTGCGTGCGCGTCGAATTGCATCCTCGAGCATCCGACCCTTCAATTGAAACGGTTCGGGTTGTGTCTGCCTGCCCTCGATCGAGCCTCCCTGCATCGCGATCGCTTTGACACGCGTATCCATCGCAGCCACGACGATTACGCTGCCACCTGCAAAGCCCGCACCCCAAACACCGATGCGATCTCGATCGACGCCCGGTTCGCCCTGGAGGTACGAGATGGCATTGCGAATGTCATCGACCTGCTTCGCCGGTTCGAGTCGCGTGCGCTTGGTTTCGATCAGGAACTCGCCGCGCAGATGACGCTCGGCATCGTCATTGCGAGGACGCGTCGGCAACGATTTGTCAGCTAGCGTCGTGAAGCCGTTGCTCTTTCCCCAGCCGCGATAGTCGATGACCATCGCAACCAAGCCCTTCTCGGCCAGACGCGCACCGTACTTTTCGATCGACTCGTGCGTGCCGGCCCAGCCACTCGCCAGCACGACACCCGGCACGTTTGCAGTGGCTGAGAAACCTTTGGGGAGGAAGAGCTTTGCGAAACATGCAACGTCATCACTGTAGTAAGTGACGTCTCGCGTCGTCACACCCGCGGCGAGCGAATACACGAAATCGGCGGGCACGAGCCCGCGCTTGATTTTCTTCTGCGCAGCGTCGACCTGCTCGGCGCCGAACGCCAGGAGCAAGACAACGATGACACTGACAATGCTTCGAAACGCCGTCACGGCACCCGCCAATCGATTCGATGGCGCGGATTATCCGGGTTTCGGGCAGGCTGAGCGGGAAACTGCACGCGAGCGCTGCAAAGTTTGGTCAATCGCGCGCGCGCAATACGGCGCGCTTCATTCCACTCCTTCGAAAAATTCCACGCAGCCGGTTTCGAGCGAATACTCTGCGCCGACGACGAGCAAACCGTCTTCTTGAATATGCTGCTCGAGAATGTCCGAGCCGAAACGCAGCTGGTGCACCGACATGCGGATATTGGCGCGTACGGCCTCACGGACGAGTTCAGCGTGGGGCATGTTTCTGTTCACGGACAGCAACGCCTCGACTGACGGGCGCACGCGATCGACGATGGAATGCAGGTTTCGCGAGCGATCTTCGCGCGGTCGACCGAGCTCTTCGATCGTGGCGTTGATTGCGCCGCAGTTCGAATGACCCAGGACGACAACTAAGCGCGTGCCGAAACGCTCAGCTGCGAACTCGACGCTGCCGATCTGCGATGGCGCGACGATGTTGCCGGCGACGCGGATCACGAAGAGATCGCCCAACCCTTGATCGAAAATGATTTCCGCGGGGACCCGCGAATCCGAGCAGCCGAGAATGATCGCGAAGGGCTCCTGACTGTTGACGACCTTGCGTCGTCGCTGCTCGCTCGTCAGTGCTTCGTGATTACGCACCGTCGAAACGAAGCGCGCATTGCCCTCTCGCAGTCGATCGAGCGCTTCTTGCGCAGTCTGCATCCGCCCGTCCCCTCCTGTTCTGCCGCCCGATCAGCGGCGTCCGTCGAACAGCCACCCTGGCCGCGACGGGGCGGAATGCTAGTGTCGTGATGGCATGGCGTCAAAGAACGATTCGTGCACGCAACTCAACGCGCGGTTAGCGTCGACACTGCAGGCGGCAGCGACGGATCCGCACTCATCACCGAGTCGGACTCGCTCTGGATATCGTTCGAGAGCGCTTCAGCCGGGTCCCCCTCGGGGAGCGCATCGACCCCGAGAATCACGAGCAGCACGCGGCGATTCGCGTTGCGCCCCTCGGGCGTCTCGTTCGATTCGCGCGGCCGATGCTCGCCCAGACCGATCACCGCGAGACGCGGCGGGGCGACGCCTTCTTCCATCAACAAATGCACGACTGTCGCAGCACGTGCCGCGGAGAGCTCCCAATTCGAGCGAAACTCGCGTGTGTTGATCGGCACGTTATCGGTATGACCTTCGACGCGGATCGGATTGGGAAAGGGCTTCAAGGTCGAAGCAAGACGGCGCAACACGGCGGTGGATGCGCCGGACAGGCGCGCCTGACCGCTGCCGAACAAAATGTCCGTGCGGATTTCCACTTCAACCCACAACCCGTGCCGACGCACGATGATGAGATCGTCGCGAATCAAATCCGCCATCGCCGTTTCGACATCGGCCGCGACTTCTTCGAGCGCACGCATTGCCGCAAGCTCCGCGGCGGAACGCGACATGCCTTGCGAATCGCGCGCGTGGTTCGGCGCAGACGCATGACTGATACGTGAAATGTCGCTGGTCTGAATCGGCGTCGGCTCGAGCATCTGGCGCGGCTGGCCTTCGAGCATCGCTTGCTGCACGAGCGTCACTTGAATGTCAGCGCCAGAGCCCACTTGTTTTTCACCGACCTGAACCGGCTGCAGCGTCTTCGGCGCACCACGAAACGCAGCAACCAGCGAATCCGACAACACCCGATACTTGCCTTCATTGACAGAAGACATCGCATACATCACGACAAAAAACGCGAGCAGCAGCGTGATCAGATCCCCATACGGAATCGCCCACGCCTCGTGGTTCACATGATCTTCGTGTTTGCGTTTGTGACGGCGAGACATGGTCGAACTAGAAGGCGATGGGCGATGGGCGATGGGCGATCGTCAGACACGGAGCGCGTTGCTCTCTGACCATCCGCCATCGCCTATCCGCTATCGCCTTCTTCCTCAATGCAAGTATCCCTGCAGCTTCGACTCGATCGCGCGTGGGTTCTCGCCTTGGGCGATCGAGATCATGCCTTCGATGACCATCTCGCGTGCTTCGGATTGGCCTTGGATCGCGCCTTTCAATTTGCTGGCGGCGGGCAGAAAGAACAGGTTGGCCATGCCAATGCCGTAGATCGTCGCGACGAACGCCGCGGCGATCCCTTGGCCGAGCTTGCTGGGGTCGGCGAGGTTTTGCATGACGGCCATCAAACCGAGCACGGCACCGATAATTCCGAGCGTGGGTGAGTACACGCCCATGCCTTCGAATACTTTCGCCGCGCGCGTATCGGCCTGCTCGCGCACGTTCAGGTCGACTTCGAGAATGCTGCGAATGACTTCCGGCTCGCTGCCGTCGACGACGAGTTGCAAACCCTTCCGGACGAACTCATCAGGTTCTTTATCAATGATGGGCTCGAGGCCGAGCAAACCTTGCTTGCGCGCGGTGTTGCTCCATTCGACGATCTTCTTGAGCAGCGTACCGCGCTCGAATGCCGGCGGACGAAACACCCACGGCAGAATGCGCATTGCATGCTTCATCACCGGCATAGGCGTCTGCACGCAGATCGCCGCGATCGTACCGACGATCACGATCATGAACGCAGCCGCCGACAACAACGCCTGCACCCCCGCACCCTTCAACACAGCGCCACCCAGGATGGCACCGACGGCGAGCACGAGACCAATGAGACTGAGGATGTCCATGTCTGAGTCAGGCGATCGCTGATAGTCGATAGGCGATAGACCGAAGCCGCGCATCGCGCTGAGCGCATCGGCGCACCGTCCATCCAAACACGAAGGTCACCACGTTGCTTCCTCTCATCCCTATCGCCTAGCGCCCATCCGCAATCGTCTATCCGTCACATCCCCAACCCTGCCAACAACGAGTCGACGTCTTGTTGACCGCTCACCGCTGGGCCGTTGTTGATGCCGGGGATCGCGGGGCCGAATCCGGTGCGTGTGTCTTCGTTCGCGCGTTTCGAGACGGCGGTGCCCTTCGACAGCCGCACCAGTTCCACGAGCGCGACTTCGAGTTCGCTCACGAGCTTCATCACGCCGCGAATGATTTGTCCGGACAGATCTTGATAGCCCTGCGCGAGCACGACTTCGGCGAGATTGCCGCGCACGGTTTCCATGTCGCTGCGCGCAGCTTCCAAGAACGCATCCATCTGCAACACGAGCCGTTGGAACTCGTCGACCTGAATCTCGCGACGACGAAAGCGGCGCCATGAATCGATGATGGTTTCGGCCTGTCGCGCCGTGCGCTCTGCCAGCGGGCCCGATTGCTCGACGAGATCCATCGTGCGATGCGCGGCTTCGTCGGTGAGCTTCAAGACATGATCCAAGCGATGTTTGGCGTTCGGCACTTCTTTCTCGGCGAGATCGACGAGCCGTGAATCGACGCGGAAGCGCTCGAGCGCGCCCTGCAAATCGGTGGTCAGCTTGCGCAACTCGCCGAACAGCTCCACTTCGCGACGCTGCACGAGCGCATCGAGTTCAGCGTGGAACAGCGCCTCATCGTTCGCTGCCAGCGCATCCGCGAGCGCAGCAATGGTGGGACCGTATTCTTGTTGGAGTAAGTTAGTCATGATGGTTTCTCGGGCTAGAGCAACGGGCGACGGGTAACGGGTGACGGCCAGAAAAGAACATTTGCGGCCCTGCTGGCCGTAGCCTGTCGCCCGTTGTCCGCAGGCCGTCGTGTCATGCCGCGTTGGCTCTCGACTCGAGAATCTTGTCGATCTTCTCTTTGAGCGTGACTGCCGTGAACGGCTTGATGACGTAGCCATTCACGCCTGCCTGCGCCGCTTCGATGATCTGCTCACGCTTTGCTTCAGCCGTGAGCATGAGTACGGGCAGCTTCGCCAGGCGCGCATCCGCACGCACGGCTTTCAGCAGGTCGAGACCGGGCATGCCCGGCATGTTCCAATCGGTAATCAGAAAATCGAAATTGCCGGCTTGCAGCATCGGCAACGCGGTCGAGCCATCGTCCGCTTCGGTCACGTTCGCGTAACCCAAATCGTTCAACAGGTTCTTGATGATTCGACGCATCGTCGAAAAATCATCGACCACCAAAAACTTCATATCTTTACTCACGACCCACTCCTCTCGATCTCACACTGCGCCTCACGCGCTTCGCTGCTGCTCGCGCCTTGCCCAATCTCGGCAGAGCGGATCAACGTCGCTCGCGCCAATCGACCAACCGCGCCTTCAAGCGGTTCAACGCCTGGCCGTGCAGTTGACACACGCGCGACTCCGTCACCTTCAACACTGCGCCGATTTCCTTCAGATTCAGCTCATCGTCGTAGTACAACGACATCACCAATCGCTCGCGCTCGGGCAATTCGCTAATCGCCTTCGCGAGCGCCTGACGAAACCCCTCTTCCGTCGCATCGGCGAACGGATCGGCCGTTTCGTCTTCGACGCGACTCAGCAATGAGGAGTCGTCCTCGCCGCTCGAGTCATCCAGACTGCCGATGCGGCAACTCGCCGCGTCGTGGCTGATCTTGTGATACTCCTCGAGCGTCACACCCATCCGCTCGGCGATCTCACCGTCGCGCGCTTCGCGGCCGAACTCGGCGTCGATCTCGCGAATCGCCTGCTGCGCTGCGCGCGCCTTGCGATGCACGGAGCGCGGCGCCCAGTCGAGCTTGCGCAAGGCATCCAGCATTGCGCCGCGAATGCGAATGCCCGCGTACGTCTCGAAGCTCGCGCCGCGATCGGCGGTGTAGTTCGAGGCTGCCTCGAGCAAGCCGAGCATTCCGGCTTGAATCAAATCGTCCACTTCCACCGACGCAGGTAAGCGGCCCGCGAGGTGATAGGCGATGCGCTTCACCAATTCGGCGTGGCGCATCACCATCGCATCTGTTTCCCGGTTGGTCTGCCGGGCGCTGTAAGCACCCACGCTCACTTCACCACCTCCAGCCGCGCTGGCGGCCGGCGCACGAGGCGCTCCACGAAAAATTCGAGATTGCCGCGCGGACCTTCCGGTACAGGCCACTTATCGGCCTTGAGTGCCAATTTCTTGAATGCCCGGCTGGCAGGACATGCCGGAAAGGCGGCGAGCACGGGACGCTGTTCACGAATCGAGCGTCGCAGATACGGGTCTTCCGGGATTTCCCCTACGTACTCGAGCGTGACATCCAGGAATTTCGCAGTGACGCGCTGCAGCTTCTGGAACAGCGCATCACCTTCACCCGGCGCGCGCACCATGTTCGCCACGACGCGGAAGTGGGTGATGTCGTGATTGCGGCTCAACACCTTGATCAGCGCGTAGGCATCCGTCATGGATGCCGGCTCATCACAGACGACCACCAGCACATGTTGTGCGGCCTGCGAGAACTGCACGACGCTGTGCGAGATGCCCGCGGCGGTATCGACGATCAAGGTATCGACGCGATTGCTGAGCGAGCTGAACGCCTGCACGAGATTGAGATGGCCGGCGGCGGATAGGTTCGCCAGGTCGGCGACACCCGAAGCGCCGGGCACCACCTGAATCCCTTGCGGCGATTCGACGATGATCTCCTCGAGCGAGCGCTCGCCTGCCAGCACGTGCGCCATCGTGTGCCGCGGCGAGAGGCCGAGGAAAACATCCACATTCGCCAATCCCAGATCGCCATCGAGCAGCATCGCGCGTCTGCCGGCGCTGGCGAGCGCCGTCGCAAGATTCACGGACACGCTCGTCTTACCGACGCCGCCCTTACCGCCCGTCACCGCGATGACTTGCACCGGGCCCGGACTCGCAATGCGTCTAAGGCCGGCTGTTTGCGTTGATTCCATCGTTTGATTCCAAGTTGAAATGCGTCAA
>CAZIXV010000069.1:1740-3105 GCA_964543105.1 uncultured Steroidobacteraceae bacterium | reverse complement strand
ATCACCCTCTTCATGCAATCGCATGCGCCACCGCACCAAAGCGTCGGCGCAACAAATCCTCATCCGCTGTCGCACCTGCTTTGCGCGATAGCTCGACTGCGCGTGCAATCAATTGATGAGCACGCGCAGGGCTCAAATCTTCCGGGACGCGCTGACCGTCACTGACGTACGCGAGCGGCAACTTCGCGCGCACGAGCGTGGAAATCGCACCGCCTAAGCTCGTCGCTTCATCCAGTTTCGTGAGCACACAACTCGACGGCTGCGCTGCAGCGAAGCGCTCGAACGCTTCTTCGATCGCGCCGGCTTGTGCGGCTGCTGATGTAACGAGGCAGGTTTCCATGCGCTCGCTGGCTGCGACGAGTTTCGTGAGCTCGCGCGTCAACGTTGCATCGCGCTGGCTCAAGCCTGCGGTGTCGATGAGGATGAGCTTGCGATCGTCGAGCTGATCCAACAGGTCCGCCAGTTGCTCCGTGCCTTCGACGGCGTACGCCGGTGCACCCAACAGTCGACCCAGGGTATGAATCTGTTCTTGCGCGCCGATGCGCACGCAGTCCGTCGTGATCAATGCCAATTGCCGCGGCCCATGACGCAGCACCCAGCGGGCAGCCAATTTCGCGAGCAGTGTGGTCTTACCCACGCCCGTCGGACCGACGAGCGCGACGACGCCACCGCTTTCAAGCCAGCGCTCATCCAGCGTTGCGATACGACGCGACACCAATGCGAGCGCCAGACGCTGTGCTTCAGCGAGTTCAATCTTCGCGGGCATCTGCGCAACCAATTCGGTGCAGATATCCTGACTCAGACCCAATGTGCTCAGTTGTTTGAGCAACTCGGTTTGCACCGGCGCCCGACGCGTCAAATCGTTCCACGCCAGCGTCGCGAGCTGTGTTTCGAGCATCCGCCGCAGCGTGCGCAGCTCTTCGTTGACGTCGGCTTGATCGTCTAACCCGGCGTGAGGCTCGAAGCTCGGGAATCGAGGCGCAGGAGCCGGGGCGCGGGCAGGAGAAGCGGCGCGCGATGCCCGAGCCGGTGCAACGTCATTCGATTCTTCTGGAAAGTAGCGTGACGAGGAACGCATCGCGTCGGCGAATGCAGGCACGGACTCATTCTGACCCGAGCTCCGAGCCCCGAGCTCCGTTGCCCGTTCGCTGAGCCCCGCGTCCGCCAACCCATAGCCCGCCGCACTTTCGCTCGGCCCATCGGCGATCTCGACGTCGTAATCGACCGCTGCCACGACTTCGACACCGCCTTGAATGCGGCGGCTCGACAGAATGACGGCATCGGGCCCTTGCGCCTCGCGCACCTGGCGCAGCGCATTGCGCATATCGGGAGCGCGGTAGTGTTTGATCTTCATGCGCGAACTCC
>CAZIXV010000069.1:0-1640 GCA_964543105.1 uncultured Steroidobacteraceae bacterium | reverse complement strand
CCCGCTCATCACCGCCCCACCGCCGTGACCAACCGCACCTTGCGGTTATCCGGTATCTCGTTCCACGCGAGCACATGCATGCTTGGGACGATCGAGCGCATGAAGCGCGCGAGGGTTTGACGCAGTTGCGGCGGGACGAGCAACACAGCGGGTTCACCGGCGAGTTCTTGACGTTCCGCGGCTTCCGCAAGACTGCGCTGCATGCGCTCCGCCAATCCGGGCTCGAGACCTGGCGTTGCCGCGTTGGTACCGGCAAGGGAGTTGCTCAACAATTGTTCGAGATCGGGCTCGAGCGTGATGACCGGTAGTTCGGTTTGCATGCCCGCGATGTCTTGCACGATCTGCCGACCCAACGCGACCCGCACCTGCGCTTGGAGCTGCACCGGGTCCTGCGTGCGTGTGGCATGTTCAGCGAGCGTCTCGACGATCGTGCGCATGTTGCGAATCGGCACGCGCTCGCCAAGCAAGCCCTGCAGCACGCGCACGATCGAGCCGAGCGGCAACAGCTTGTTGAGGTCTTCGACGAGCTTCGGTGCCGACTTCGCGAGCGAATCGAGCAGCGCCTGCACTTCTTCGTGGCCGAGCAATTCGTGGCCGTGCGTTTGAATCACATGGCTTAGATGCGTCGCGATCACCGTGCTCGCATCGACGACGGTGTAACCGAGCGTCTGCGCGTGATCGCGTGAAGCAGGCTCGATCCATACCGCTTCCATGCCGAAGGCAGGATCACGCGTTTCGATGCCAGCCAGCTTGCCGAAGACTTTCCCCGGATTGATGGCCAGTTCGCGCTCCGGATAGATCGTGCCTTCGCCGACGGGCACGCCGGCGAGATTGATCCGATACGCGTTCGGTGACAGATCCAGGTTGTCGCGGATGTGCACGGCTTGCACCAGAAAGCCAAGGTCCTGAGTGAGTTTGCGGCGCACACCTTTGATACGCGCGAGCAGATCGCCGCCTTGGGCCTGATCCACGAGCGGCACCAATCGATAACCGACTTCCAAGCCGATGATGTCGACGGGCTGCACGTCGTCCCAAGTGAGTTCACGTTGCTCGCTCGCAGGCACAGGCGCTGGCGCTGGCGCTGGCGCTTCCGCTGCAGCCGCCTCAGCGCGTTGTGCGCGCTTGTGCAAACGCCACGCGCCGAAGCAGCACAGCGCTGCCATCATCAGGAAGGCAAGGTTCGGCATGCCAGGAATCAAACCCATCGCGCCGAGCAAGCCGCCTGCGATCGCCAACGCGCGCGGATGGCCGAACAACTGCTTCTGCACTTCGCCGCCCATGTCCTGCGAACCGGACATACGCGTCACAATGATCGCAACGGCAGTCGACAACAGTAGCGCTGGAATCTGTGCGACGAGGCCGTCACCGATCGTGAGCAGCGCATACGCACGCGCCGCATCGCTGAAGCCCATGTCGTGCGCCATCATGCCGATGCCCAAACCGCCCAGCATATTGATGATCAAGATCAGGATGCCGGCGGTCGCATCGCCGCGCACGAATTTGCTCGCGCCGTCCATGGAGCCGTAGAAGTCGGCTTCTTGACGCACTTCGCTACGGCGCGTGCGTGCTTCATCTTGCGTGATGAGGCCAGCGTTCAAATCGGCGTCAATAGCCATTTGCTTGCCCGGCATAGCGTCAAG